>JBBRNU010000242.1:0-6902 GCA_038230115.1 Chthonomonadales bacterium
CCGCGTCCGCAGGACGCCTGCACTTTCTTGCCGGGGGTTTTCAACCTCCGGCTATGCCCGGCTGCGGGGTGGACTGTCAGCGGGGCGCTTTGATGGAGGCCAATCGGCCATCGGTCGTCAGGGTTTCGGGGTGCGCGGCGGCATAGGCGCGCAAATCCTGCATCACCTCGTCGTAGGGAAAGCGTCCGCCCGGACACCACGTATAATTCACGTCCCGATGCCGCTTCACGCGGTCGGGCGGAATGTGGTACGCCGACATCAGGCGGTGGCAAAGGATTGTCAGCGCGGCGATTTGCGCGGGCGTAGGGGTAGAAGGCCACCAATGCGGGTTGGCCTGCGTCGAGAACGCCCCGATCAGGCAGATGCCGATCCAGTTATTGTAGCGCCGGGCGTGCGCGCCGGGGCAATGATCGGGACGCCCCTGCTCTACCGTTCCATCCGGCAAAATCACGTAGTGGTAGCCGATGTAGTAGGTTTTGCCCTCGAATTTGGTGGCCCAATTGGGGTGGTCGTGCCGATGAATGCGGTTCAGGCGGTCGGCATTGATCGGGACGCCACGCACGGTGGCGGGCGAATCCGAAGAGTGCAGGATAATTCCGGGCGGGTCGGGCAGCGGCAACGCGGGCGTCGGGGCGGTTCGCGGCGTCAGGATTGCAGGCGGAGCCGGGAGCGTTGTAGAGCGCGGCAGCAAACGGCGAACCGCCACGACGCCGACGACCAGCAAGGCTGCGCCCGCCGCCAGCCCCAACAGCCGCCGCGCCCGTCCTTGAAATCGCTGTCTATTTATCCGCTTGTTCGCTTCTTCGGTCACGCTTTCGGTTTCCGCGTTTTTTTCGCCTGGTCGCTGCATGGTTTCCGCAATCTTCCCGCGTTCCGCGCGCTCCCTTGCGCCCCGAACCTCCCCCGCTTGTTTTCCCGGTCGCTCCAACTTCCTCCATTGTAAGTCGTTTTACGCTGGCTGTCAAGCGCGCGTTCCGAAACAATTTCTGACTCAAACTGTAAATTTTCTGTCACAAATTGCATTGTTTTGTGTCTCGATAGGTTGTTATTCTTTTCTCTTTGCTGTATACTTGGGACAATCTCGCCTGAACGGGGCGGGTGACACGAAAACAAATACACGGGATGGGACTATGGCCGATAAATCGGAAACGCGCCGGATGCAATTGCTGGAACGGCTGGCGGAAGCCGACGAGCCGCAGGAACTGGAAGCGCTGGCCGAAACGCTGGGCTGCGACACGCGCACGATTCGCCGCGACCTGGATCAATTGCAGCGCACGCTGGAGCAGGCGCAGGGGCTGGAAGTGCGGCGCGGGCGCGTCTTTGTCGCCCGGTCGCGTTACAGTCCCGGCTACTTTACCGATCAGCTGCGGCGCAGCCCCGAAGCCAAAGCCGCCATCGCGCGGCGCGTCGTTTCGTCGCTCGCCGATGATCTCGCCCTCGCTCTGACCGCTGGCAGCACGACCTACGCCGTCGCCCGCGAAATGCGCCGCCGGGTCGTGGAGGGCGAGCCGCCGCATAACCTGATCGTCTTCACCAACAGCGTGCCATCCCTGTTGGAACTCGTGGCGGCGGGAATCTCGACCGGCATCCTGGGCGAAATCTACGCGCCGGAAGACTGCGCGTTTCACGCGCCGGAGTTTCGGAGCGCGTTTCAGCCGAGCGCGGCGATTGTGGGCGCAAGCGGCGTGCAGTGGGGCGCAAGCGCGCCCAACGGCCTGCTGGAACTCTTTTCGCACCGGGCCGAGGAAGCCGCGTTTCATAAGCAGCTGCTGGCGAGCGTGCCGGAAATCATCGTAGCCGTTGACAGCGCGAAACTGGGCCGACGGCATCCCTGGAGTTTTGGCGGCCCGACCCTGGAAGGCAAAACCCTCCGGCTGATTACCGACCTACTCACGCCCGCGCAGCGCGATGAGCTTGAACAACTTGCCGCCCGCCTTACGCGCAATGGAACAGATTTTCAATTCGCGGCAGCCTGCAATACTAACGAAAACGAAGCGGAAGTCGGGCCGTAGTCACGCAAACCGGCAGCGAACGGGATTGAAACCCCGTTCTGAAACGCATAGACCACCTGCGTGGCCTGCAATGCCGCTTCGCCACGACGTTTTCAGATTGCGAACATGCGAGCGCAGGCGCTTCGTCTTTAGCCCGCGCAGGCGGGCTGGCGTTTCAGAACGGGGATTTATTCCCGTTCGCCGCCTTTCAGGACGGGGTTTCAATCCCGGCTGTGGCATTTCAGGACGGGGATTTATTTCCGTCCTGTTACGGAAACCATCGAATAACGATACGAGAAAAGAGAAGGAGCGACGCATATGTGTGGCATTACGGGATATATTGGGCCGCGTTCGGCAGTAGACACGGCGCTCGTCAACTTGAAGCGGCTGGAATATCGGGGCTATGACTCGGCGGGCGTCGCTTTTCCCGACTGCGGCCAGATCGAAGTCGTGCGCGCGACGGGCAAAATCGCCAATCTGGAAAGCGCGCTGGCCGGGACGCCCCACGCCGCCCACGTCGCCATCGCGCATACCCGCTGGGCCACGCATGGCCGTCCGAGCGAGGCCAACGCGCACCCGCACCGTGACAGCCGGGGGCGCATCGCGCTCGTGCATAATGGCATCATCGAAAATTACGCCGACCTGCGGCGGGATTTGATCGCGCTGAGCCACGAGTTCACGTCGGAAACCGATACCGAAGTTCTGCCGCACTTGATCGAGCAGGAACTGCTGGAACAGGACGCCGCCCATCACGACGTCGGCGCGGCGATTCGGAGCGCGCTGCGGCAGGTCACGGGTTCCTACGCCCTCGCGATTATTTCGCAGGACGCGCCGGATACGATTTTTGTGGCCCGCAAAGATTCGCCGCTCGTAATTGGGGTCGGCAGGGGCGAAAATTTCCTCGCGTCCGACATTCCCGCCGTGATGCGCTACACCCGAAACGTCATTCTGCTGAAAGACGGCGACTTTGCTACGCTGACGCCGGATTCGGTCGAGATTACGGACTTCGAGGGGCAGGCTGTCGAGCGACCGGTCGAAAATATTACGTGGGACGACGAGGCGGCGGAAAAAGGCGGCTATCCGCACTTCATGCTGAAGGAAATTTACGAGGGGCCGCGCACAGTTCGCAATACCCTCCTGGGCCGCCTGACCGAAACCGGCGAAGTTCTGCTGCCGGGCCTGAACTTCGACGCCGCGACGTGGGCGAAATTTCGGCGCGTGGCGATTGTGGGCTGTGGAACCGCGTATCACGCGGGCGTGGTCGGCAAGCGGCTGTTCGAGCAGTTGCTGCGCCGCCCGGTCGAGGCGAGCGTGGCGAGCGAATTTCGCTATAGCGACCCGCTCGTGGACGAAGAGACGCTTGTCGTCCTGATTTCGCAGTCGGGCGAAACCGCCGATACGCTGGCCGCGATGCGGGAGGCGAAGGCGAAAGGCGCGACGACGCTCGCAATCGTCAACGTCGTGGGCAGCACGCTGGCGCGGGACGCCGACGGGGTTCTGCTGACGCAGGCTGGCCCGGAAATCGGCGTGGCCTCGACCAAAGCGTATCTGGCGCAGTTGACCGCGCTGGCCCTGCTCGGCCTGTATCTGGCGCAGGTCGAGGGCAAGGCCGACCCGGACTTCGCCAACGCCCTGCGCGCCCTGCCCGCGCTCATCGAGCAGTGCCTGACGCAGGAAACCGCGATTTCCACGCTCGCCGGGTCGCTTGCCGATCACAGCAGTTTCTTTTATCTGGGGCGCGGTTACGACTACGCCGCCGCCCTGGAAGCCGCGTTGAAATTGAAGGAAATTTCTTATTTGCACGCCGAAGCCTACCCCGCTGGCGAGATGAAGCACGGGCCGCTGGCGCTCGTGGAACCGGGCGTGGCGATCATCGGGTTCTGCACCCAGATTGCCACCAACGACAAAATGATGAGCAACTTGAAGGAAGTCAAGGCGCGGGAAGGCACGATTGTGGCGGTCGTAATCGAGGGCCAGCCGGTTCCCGATTGCGCCGACGCGCTCATCGAAATTCCCGTCACGCTCGCCGCGCTGACGCCCATCATTTCGATGGTTCCGATGCAGCTGCTGGCCTATCACGTCGCGCGCATTCGGGGCTGCGAGATTGACCAGCCGCGCAACCTGGCGAAAAGCGTCACCGTCGAGTAAGGGGCGGCGGTTCGTTCGGGCGGGCGGGATCGGGGAAAGCGTCGGGGAACGCCGCGCGGCGCGAAAAGGAAACGCTATACAACCATGCCGCCGCCAGAACGCCCAGCAGCAGGGCCAAGGCCCACCCGCGATCCCAGAGCGTGCGGGCTTCTTGACGCTGCGTGCGGAGGATTTCCGCCGCGCGGAGTTTTTCGGGGAGGCTGTCGAGTTCCGCGCGGGTCAGCGCCTGTCCGCCTCCGGTCGCGGCAATCTGGCGCATCAGGGCGGGGTCGGCGGCGCGGTTGGCGTCCTCTTCCTGTCCGGCGAAAACCGTGAACACGGCCAGGGCGGGCGCGGCCCGACGCGCCGAACGGGATGCTGGATCGGGGGCGGCTTTCGGGGGCGAGGGTTTCGATGCTTCGGACGATGCGGACAGCTCGGACGGTTCTGCGGGGGCGACGGTCGCGACGTATTCGCCAGCCTGCGTCGGGCGGTAGGCGGCGGTAAAGTCGGCGGCGCGGCCCGCCCCCGCGCCCGGCGCGCTCGCCAGGGTCTCTACGCCGCCATCCGGCAGGGTCAGCGTGATGATCGGCGGGACGCTCGCAGACGGCCCGCGCCGATAGCCCAGGAAATTCACCGTGTCTTTGCTGGAATAGGACGTGCGGTCGGTGTGCAGGGCGAGGTTCTGGCCGGGCAGAAAATCGGATTCGCTGACCAGCCAGCGCACGGTCTGCGTCCAGAACTCGGCGTACACGCGGCTGTACTGCCCCAGTTCGGGCGGCAGAAACGCCCAGCGCCACAGCCCCTGCCCCACGACCGCCAGCGTCTTGCCCTGCCCGTAACGCTGATAGGCGAGCAGAGCCATTTCGGGCGCGCTCGCGTCGCTCGTCCCGCCCTGCGCCCGCGCCAGCACGACGCTGAACGCCTTTTCGCCGGTCACCTGCGTGGCCGAAACCAGCGCGGGCAGTTTTTGCACGACGGTCGGCGCGTCGGCAGCGCCGCCAAGCGCGAAGCCGGGGTGCGAGCGCCCGGCTTCGGTCAGGCGCAGGCGCGTCGCCTCCACCTCCTGCGGGCCAAAATTCAGCGGTTCCAGCTCGTGAAGCCCGGTCGCGCTGTCATCGGCCCGCCCGCGCAGAAAAACCAGACTGCCGCCCCGCTCGGATACCCAGCGCTTCAAATTCGCCGTCGTTTCGGCGTCGAAGAAGGTTCCTACGCCCCGCCCCAGCAGTATCACGTCATAGCGGGCCATCTCGTCGAGCGTTCGCGGCACGCGCAGGGTCGGGGCGTCGGGGCTGCCGCTCAGGGCGAACGGAAACGCGGGCGTCAACTGGTAAATCGTATCCAGCGTCACGGTCGGGTCGGCGCGCAGGGTCTGGGCGAGGAATTTGGCGTCCCAGGAGGGCTGGCCTTCCAGGAGCAATACGCGAATGCGGGCGTCGAGGACGCTCAGGAACACGTTTGCGCGGTTGTTGGCCGGGTCGGTTTCGCCGGACGCGACCGCGCAGGCGATGGCGTAGCGAAAAAAACCTTTGCGCGGCTCTACGACCGGGAACGCTACGTCCTGAATTCCGGGCGCGGCGACGATTTGCCGGGAAGCCACGCGCCGCCCCTCGCGCAGCAAGTCCACGCGGACCGGCGTTCGCGGAATGCCCGTATCGCGAATTTCGGCCCCGATTTCGATGGTCTGGCCGAGCGCGACAAATTGCTGCGGGCGGCGGGCAATGACGCGCAAGTCCCGCCCCGGTCGCGCCTGCCCCACGCAAAACGTGTAGACCGGCAGGCCGCGCGCCCGCGCCAGCCGCGCCGCGTCGAGGGGAAAACCCGCGCCGTTGTCGCGCCCGTCGGAAACCAGCAGCAGTCCGCCCGACGGCGGGCCGTCTTTGTCGGCGGACGGGTTCGGGTTTGACGCATTAGTTGTCAGGGCGACCGCCTGCGTGATCGCCTCCCCGATGCCGGTCTGACTGCCATTGGGCGCTCGCATTTGCCGGAGCGCGTCGGGCGTCGCCGCCTGCGCGCCCGCGTCGAAGCCGAACCAGCGCACCTGAAACCGGGATTCGAGGCCATCGCGCAGGGTGCGATTGTCCAGCGTGGCGCGTCGCGCCGCCTGCCAGCGCGTGGTTTTCGGGGCCGGATTGAAAGTGGCGGCGGCGGAACTATCGGAGTTTGCGGCATCGTCCGTCGTCATGCTGCGCGACGTGTCCAGGAGCGCGATGAACGGCGGCTTGATCCGGGCCTGCGACGACGGCCCGCCGACGCCGGGGTTCAGCAAAATCAGGGTGAGCAAGCCGAGCGCGGTCAGTCGCCAGAGCAGCGGCGGCAGGCTGGCCCGGTCAGGACGAACCCGCCGCCAGCGCATATACAGCCCTGTCATCGCCGCCGCCAGCAGCAGCGCGAAGGTGAGGGTGGGCAGCAGCGCAAACGGCGGGTCGAAATGCGGCATAATAGATGGTTGGAAAGCCTGGTTTTGCAGTCGTGTTGTCAGGGGCGGAACGGGAATAAATCCCCGTTCTGAAATGCACAGACCACCTGCGTGGCCTGCAATGCCAATGCCGAACGCCAGAGCGCGTTTTCAACCCGCGCAGGCAGAAAAGACAGAGCGCATTTTCAGCCAGCGCAGGCAATCCGCCTTTAGCCCTTACAAGCCTGCGCGCGGTTGAGTCTTTAGCCCGCGCAGGCGGGCTAGCGTTTCAGAACGGGGATTTATTCCCGTTCTCCCCGTTCCCGCATCTCAACCCCGCGCGTCAGGCAGCGACTTTTGCGGGCGCTATTTTACGCGCTCGGCTC
>JBBRNU010000243.1:0-6879 GCA_038230115.1 Chthonomonadales bacterium
AACCTAAAAGAACCACTGAGGCTGAGACCCTTACCGCAAAGGAATTATGAGGGTGTCTCGAAAACAATCCTGAAATTAGAAGCCCGACAACAAACAAGGTCATACCAAAAAAGCAGGCGGCCTGAAACCACAGGGACGCCCGCCGCGCCTGCAAACGGGCATACGCGCCCTTGCTTACGATACGTCGGCCCGTCTTCGGCGCATGGTTCATGACGCTTCCTCGATTTCAGTCCTCTTCAGTCGGCGTTGCGTTGGTTTTGTCCAGCGTCAGGGCGACGGTTGGCGGCTTGCGGCAGCGGGCGAGATAATGGTAAATCAGAATGCCGGTCAGACTTCGCACATCCATCGCGGTCGCCAGCAGGTCGCGCAGTTCGCGCCGCCCGAACCGATAATAGTAGATGCCGCCCGCGTGCGCCCCCTCTTTTTTGTCGAAAAGCCGCGTGAAAAGCGAGTGCTGGTAGGCTGAGATCACGACGGTCGCGCCCGGTTGGGCCACGCGCGCCAGTTCCGCAATCATGACCTGGCGGCTGGCGGGAGTCGGGATATGTTCCAATACCTGGCACGACACGACTTTGCTGAAAGCGCAGGATTGGAACGGCAGCGCGCACACGTCGGCTTGAACCAAATCCGCGTTTTCGACTCCCGCCGCCTCCAATTTGCGCTGGCAGACCCGCAGCGACTCGAACGAGAAATCCACGCAAATCAGGCTGCCACAGCGCGCGGCGAAGGCCCGGCTCATCCGCCCGGTTCCACAGCCCGCTTCTAAAAGTACGTCGTTAGGGCCAGGGCGCGTTTGCGCGAGCGTCAGCGGAATTTCCAGTTTGCCGAACAGGGCCAGCCCGCGCATCCGGTCATACGCCCCGACCTGCGCGTCCCGCGCCGTCATTTCGCTGCGTTTGCGCGCAGCTTCTATGCCATCCGTTCCCATTGCCGTCACGCCGACGGGGCTGCCTGCCGGAACGCGGACGGCGGAACCGGCAAGAGACGCGGCGGCTTCGACGGTCAGCGCGGGCGCGGCCAATTGCGCGGGCAGCATACGGGCGATGCCGTTCTCAATCGGATACCGCTGCCCGCAGGCCGGGCAGTCGAGCCAGCCGGTGCGAATGCGCCCGCCTTCGGCCTCTTTCGCGATCAAGTCCAGGTCGCTGGCGCAGCCCTGCGGACAGCGCAGGCGCGCGATGGTTTCGGCTCTCATGGCGTTTTCATCCGACGGCCCGCGCGCTCGTCAGGGCTTCCAGCAAGACTGGCGTCACGGTTGGCCTGACTCCGAGGACTCCGGGGCGGGGCGCAGGGTTTTGCGGAGAAAATAACAGGTGTGACCGCCGGTGAAATTTTCGAGTTCGCCAAAAATCGCGTATCCCTGTTTCTGATAAAAAGCCAGCGCCTGAAAACTGAACGTATCGAGCCAGACGGAATGCGCGCCGCGCCGCAAGCCTTCCGCCTCGGCCATCGCCAGCAGGCGCGCTCCGTATCCCCGCCCCCGCGCGCCCTCGTCAATCGCCAGAACGTCCACGTACAGCCAGCCCAGGTAGGTAGCTCCGCCCAGTCCGCCGATGACGTTTCCATTGGGATCGCGCAGCGTAATCGTCAGCGGCTCGTAGGGCGCGTCGCCGGTCATGCGCCGGTTGTGGGCGTGCAGCGCGCGATGAATGGCCTGCACCGCGTCGGGCGTCGGCGCGTCTTCCACCGTTAGCGTAAAATCGGGCATTTACATTCTCACCTTACGCAAGCAGCCAGTGGGCCGGGAGTTTTCAACCTCCGGCAACGGGGTTCGCTTTATCGCCGGGGAGCAACCTCCCGGCCACGCCCTTTTATTCCGCAACGGGCAGGTTCATAGCGCGCAGCCACTGCTTCATTTTTGCGACGCGCGCGGCGTCTTCGGTCGGGATTTGCAGCGGGCGGCCCCGCGTGTCAATGATGACGCCCGCCACGCCGCCCTGCACCGTGCGACGCAGCTCCTTGCCCCGGCCCTCGCCCAGATCGAAATTCTTGGCGGGCGTGACGACGATTTCCGCCGTTTCCGGGTCGCCGTCTTCGCCGTTCTTGAAGCCCAGCGGATAGACTTTTATCGCGCCGAACGGAATCGCCTCGGTCTTGCCCTGGAATTGCACCGTGACGCACGGCTCGCCCTCTTTGGCGACGCCGACGGGCGCGATGCAGGTTCCCAGATAAATGAGGCAGTCGCGCTCAAAAACCTGTGTGGCGGCTTCGGGATGCACGGTCGAGAGTATGCCTAATTGCGGCATCATGAAAATCGAGTCTACGGTCAGCAGCGTGACGCCTTCCGGCTGATAAGCGTCCATCATCATCAGGGCCGACTGCTCGCGGCGCGGCGCGTGCGACAACACGCCGCCCGACCCCACGATCATGTCCAGGGCCATCAGGCTGACCAATGTCTGTCCGCTGCCCTTTTGCTCGAAAATATTGCCGACGTTCTTTTCCAGCGCGGTCCCGGTCAGGCCGCGCGCCAGCGACTTGTGATGCTCGAAGGCCAGACGCAGAGCCTCGCGGCTGACGGCCTGCTCGATCTGCAAATCCATCAGGCGCTGCGGGATCGTCGTCGGGCGGATCATTTTGTTGCGGAGCTGGTTTCGCAGGTCGGCCTCGCTGACGGCAAAGGGCAGCCAGCGGCGGATGTTGTCCACTTTCGCCTCGGTCAGGACGTTGCAAATCGAGTACGACATGCCCAGGTTGGCCGAAACGGTGCGGTTGAAAATGCCCCGGAAAACCGAAAAAACGTCGGTCGTCGCCCCGCCGATGTCCACGCCCAGCACGTTGATTTTGCGCTGCTCGGCAATCGTCTGCATGATTTTGCCGACCGCGTTGGGCGTGGACATGATGCCCGCGCTCGTCCAGGTCGAGAGTTTGCCATAGCCCGGAGCCTGCTGCATGACGTGTTCGAGAAACAGGTCGTGAATGGCTTCGCGCGCGGGCAGCAGATTTTCGCGCTCCATCGTGGGGCGCAGGTTCTCCACCTGCCGCAGGGCCACCTTGTCACCGATCAGCTCCTCGACCTGCGCGTAAGCCTGCTTGTTTCCGGCGTAAATGACGGGCAGGTTCAGGCCCACGCCTAATCGCGGCTTGGGGTCGGCGGAAACCAGCATTTCGGCCATCTCGACCAGATGCGCGACCGTGCCGCCGTCCGTGCCGCCCGACATCAGGATCATGTCGGGGCGCAGCTGCCGCAGGCGCTCCACGCGCTGGAATTCTTTGCGCCCGTCGTCCACGGCGATCACGTCAATGATGATCGCGCCCGCGCCCAGCGCGGCCCGCTGCGCCGATTCCGCGCTCATGGCCTTGACGACGCCCGCAACCGTCATTTGCAGCCCGCCCCCCGCCGACGACGTAGACAGGTACAAATCTACGCCGGTTCGGGCGTCGCGCGCGGGCGTGATCGGTTTGCCGCCGTCCGGCCCCAGAATGGTTTTGCCGCTCAGTTCCTCGACCTCGCGCACGGCGTTGACCACTCCGACCGTCACGTCGTCAAAGGGGGCCTCGACGGTCGTGGGCGCCTCGCCGCGACAGGTCAGGCGGTACTGTCCGTCCGCCTGCTGTTCGATGAGAATAGCTTTGGTGGTGGTGCTGCCGCAGTCGGTCGCCAGAATGGATCGGGCCTGCGCGGGATCGCGTAAAACAGGGCTGTCGCTCATAATGTCCGGGTTTCTCTCTGTATTAGTAGGTGGGGCATACGGTCGAAGCGCTACAAACCGCTGCTGTCATCAGGACTCGTTTTCTGGAGCAAACAGTCCGGGAAGTTCCGAGTTTTCCGACTTTTTCCGCGCCGCCTCGCCTCCCTGCTCCAATCGTTTTGTGTCGCCTGCGCTTTGGTTTGTGGTGGCAGAGTGATAAACGTGAATCGCGGACGCGCAAATTTCGAGCCAGACCGCAATTTGCGTTTCCGCCCATGCTTCCAGTTCGGGCAGGCGCGGCATCGGAAAATCGCAAATGCGCGACGGAGTTAGCTTGCGTCCGTAGCTGAAGCGCCACCGTTCCAAACGAATAATCGCCGCCGCGATGAAAAGGCAGGAAAGCGGCAGGTTTTTGTCCGGCCGCGGCAATAACAGCAAACAGTCATCATTGACGCCGCAAGGCTCCAGCTGCACAAAAGCTTCGCCGATGGTTCCGGTTTGCGCGACGGTAACGAAAGGCGGCGCGATAACCGGAAATTTTTTCCCTGGCGAGTCGGCGGAAAGCCAACCGTAACATCCATTATACTTCTCGGTCGGAGAAACGACAAGTATGTCTCCAGGCGGAATATTTTCACGGCTATGCAGTTCTTTTGACCCATAATAAATCTCAAACCACTCTCCGATGGTTGCGGTTTTTCCGGTAAGTGTCGCCGCATTTTTGACTTTTGCCGCCGTGATCGCTTCCCGGTACGCCACCGCTTGTATCTCGCCAGACGCCACTTTTTGGCGCAGCGTCGCGACTTCGGCCGCGTAGCGAATATAGAAAGAAGCCAGCCGCCGCAGCAGTTCGTCTACACTGCTCCGCAGTTCTTCCGGCGTCGGCGTCGCCGAGGGGATGTAGGCTCCGGGCGACCACTCTGAAATATCCGATATGTTGGCGGTTCCTGAGAATCCCGGTTCGGTTTTTTTGTTCAGTATTGCGTCTTCGGCGGCTGGAATTTCGTTTTTCCCATCACTGCGGTTGACGCGCGCGCTTTTTTTCAGCGTCAGCCCGTCGTATTGCAGGCGAGCGAACACGGTTTTCTGTTTCGGGTTGTGTGGAACGCCTTTTTCTAACATGACAATAGAGGTGGTTGCCGACGCATAGGGCTGAAAAACTTCATCGGGCAACTGGCATACGGCAAGCAAAGAATTTTGCGCGAGCGTTTTTTTGCGCCAGGGCTGTAACTCCTTTTTCACCAGGAAACTTGTTGGCAGGATCACCGCAAGTTTTCCCCGCACGGTCAGGGCTTCCAGCGCCCGTTCGACAAATTTTTGTGGCGGTACATCCGTAGTTTTATGGGGGAAAGGCGGGTTCATCAACGCAACCTGACAATCGGTCGGGTAGTCCGCAGCGCTAAGGCTGTTGGCTCGGCGTATGCCGGTCGTTCCGTCGCCGCGCAGGATCATGTTCGCCACGCAAAGCGCGGCAGTGACCGGCTCGGACTCATAACCGATCAATTTATCTCGCACCATGCGGATAACTTCCTCGTATTTTACCCCTGTGTTCTCCGCGCGCTGAATGCAGGCGATCAGGAAGCCGCCCGTTCCGCAGGCCGGGTCAATCACTCTGTCGTCCGGCGTCGTCTCGCAGAGGTCGGCCATAAAACGCGTAATATGGCGCGGCGTAAAATACTGCCCAATCGTGTTGCCGCCGGTGTAGCGAAAGAAGGCCTCGTACAACTGCCCCAGATAATCATGGGCAAAAGACGCGGTGGCGACATTCAACTTATCCAGCGTCGCCAGCATCAGCCACGCCGTCTCCGCCAGTTTGCCGTTGGCTTCGTCAATATGCAGGCTGGTTGCCAAATCCGCTTTTCCCGCCCGCTCGAAGGCTTTTTTACAGGCCGCATTAATGTCCGCGAGAACATTCTCCGGGTCGCGCCGGATGTTGCCTTTGGACTGCCAAAGGGCGAGCATCATCGCGCCAAGATAAGCGGGGCGATATTCGTCTTTCACGCTCGCTTCGCGTAGGCGGGAATTGATGCACTCGGCTTTTTCCGCCAAAATATCCGGGCCGGGAACCACCGGATTCAAGTCCATCAGCGAAGCGGTAGAAAGAAGCAGGGCAAGATCGGTTGGAGTTGGCAGCCAGAAAATCGGTTTGTTCAGGTAAGAAACGGGTTCCCAGCCGCCATGAAGGTATTTGTGGCAGCCGACGCGAATGCTGGCGTCTTTTTCCTGCCCCGCGACTCCAATGGCAAGAACCGAATGCCCTGCCTGACGACACGCCTCGCCATAAGTCTGGCAGGCTTCCTCAACTGCTTGTGAGAAATCTTTTTCGCTTGCTTTGGTTTCGATGACGGCAAGCGGACGTAAAGTCGCCTGATCCACAATCAGGAAATCGGGGTATGCATCGCCTGCGCCCGATTTGCTGCGCCCTTTGAAAATGTTTTCGAGGGAGGGAAAATCTTTGTATTCGTTTTTGCGAACAACCCAACCCTTCGGCGGGCGTGACGTGTCCTGCCAGCCTTGAATTTTCAGCAAATCCATCACGATGTCTTCCGTGCGGCTTTCTGAAAGGTGTTTACGCTTTGCCATAAATTTTCTCATGCAGGAAAGACAGACGAGAAGGTTTGCCGCTCGATGAGAATGGCTTTGGTGGTGGTGCTGCCGCAGTCGGTCGCCAGAATGGATCGGGCCTGCGCGGGATCGCGTAAAACAGGGCTGTCGCTCATAGGTTTGCAATCGGCTTTCGCGTGTGGAGTAGGCGCTTGGGAAATCGTTTGCCGCAATTTCGGCGTTCCGGTATTGTAGCATACACCGCGCCCGCCGTGCAAACCGGCCCGAAGCGAGCGGAAATGTCCACGAAAAGCGAGCGGGGGGCGGGGGCAGGAGGAATGCGCGCTGCCGACAGGTAACTTGTGTTTGCGGCAGGCGAGGCGCGCGTTCATCACTCGGCCCAGCCGCTGTTATTTTGTCGCGACCGGCGGAACGACAAAGGAATTCAGGCCATGAAATTTTTCCTGCAATTGCTGTTGGGGTTGGGACTACTGATCGCGCTGTATCTGGCGCTGTCCGCAGCGGTAGGCTATCTCATCGGCATCGTCATGATCGCTGCTGTCGGTCTGGTTATCGCGGGGATTTTCCGGCTCTGGCTAGGGAACCAAAAGGAAAAACGCGCGCCGCAACTGGCCGTGAAAGCGGATCGCCGCGCCGACAAAACCGCCGAAAAAACGACGAGATCGTAAGAAATATAAGGAAACTGGGG
>JBBRNU010000244.1:0-6875 GCA_038230115.1 Chthonomonadales bacterium
ACAGCGAAGAAATTCATTTCGTCGCTGTCCGTCGCCTGCAACCTCCCCCTCCGCCGTTCAATTTCCCTGTTTCGCTTTCTTCCCGATTCCTGTGGAAACGCGAAACAGGGTGTTACAAACTTCACACCTTTCCTGTTCCAAATTTCGCTTGACCCCAGCGCGCGAAATGCCTATAATCTATACAGCAGTTTGTCTCAATTCGCCCCGCAGTCCCGTTTTGGGGGAGCCGTTGAGCGCTGAATGACGGTTCGGGAGAGCAAGCGCGATGAATGTGACTCTGTTGGGAACCTCGGCGGCGGAAGGCTGGCCGGCCCTCTTTTGTCGGTGCGCGGCCTGCGGCAAGGCGCGGCAGCTGGGCGGCAAAAACCTTCGCACTCGCTCGTCGGCCCTGATTGACGGCGTTCTCAAACTAGATTTCCCCCCGGACACGCTCTATCACGTCATTCGCGACAACCTCGACCTGCGCGGTCTGCGCGCCCTGCTCTTCACGCACGCCCACGACGACCACTTCAGCGCGCCCGAACTACAGTACCGGGGCGAGCATTTCGTCCCGACGCCCATTTTGGAGCCGCTGCCGATCTACGGCCCGCGCGACGTGCTTCAAACCCTGGAGCGCACGCTCGCGGGAAAGTGCGCGCCGTTCACGTTTCACCGCCTGACCGCCTGGGAAACCGTCCCGGTCGCGGGATACGACATCACGCCGATCCGCGCGCAGCACGACCCCGCCATCGAGTGCTTCAACTACATCGTGCGCGACCCGCGCGGCGCGACCCTGCTGTACGCGACCGACACCGGCTGGTACGAGGAGCCGACCTGGGAGTTTTTGCAGGGCTACCGGCTCGACGGCATCGTCGCCGAGTGCGCGAAGGGGCCGATTGAAGGCGGCTACATGGCCCATATGTGCATCCCGGAAGTCGTGCGCCTGCGCCGACGGCTCATCGAAATGGGCTGTTTCAACCCGGAAAGCCCGCTCGTCACAACCCACTTTTCGCATCTGGGCGGTCTGATGCACGACGAACTGCAAGTCGCCCTCCAGCCCCACAACATTCAGCCCGCCTACGACAGCATGACGTTCAAAGTGGAAGCCCCCACGCTTCGGCCCCGTCGCCGCCCTATCCGCACGTCGGGCGCCGCCCTGCCCGCCGCCTATCGCGCCCCGGTCGCTCATCTCGCCCCCGATCTTAACCTCTAACGCGCCTTACGCCGCCGAGCGGGTAGCGGGCCGTTTTCAACTTCCTGCTCCGCCCGGCCAGGAAGCGATAGGCCGCCCCCATCTCACTGTCTAATTTTCTCCGCCGCCTTGTATACGCTTGCCCTTCCGCACGGCGCATCGCAGCGCGCCGCGTTCCGGTCAGTCGTCCTCCTCGCCGCGTTTGGAATGAGAAGCGGCGGGGCGGCGTTGGAAGGCGGTCAGGCGCAGGCCGTGACGGGCGGGCGGCTCCGGCGTCGCGACGCCCTTGACGCTGTGCCAGAGAATGTCGTTCAAAACGGCGTCCGGCACACGGTCTTCGCGCGAAAAATCGAGACGCTGGCTGTCTTTGGCCCGGTACGCGGTCTTGCTGTTGACCTCGCCGATGATTTCGCGGGGAGGCAGCAGGGCGGCATACGGCGCGGCGTTCACGGCCTGCGTGTCGAAGACGCCGATCAGAGGCGCGACGGCGTCGTACTGGCACATCGGCGGCAGGTTCAGCAGCGCTTCCATCGTTCGCAGCACGCTGTCCGTGTTGTAAAACCGATGATCCACCGTCGCCTTTTTGATATACGGGCTGATGACGAAGCAGATCGAGCGGTGGGCGTCCACGTGATCCTGTCCGCTCTGCGCGTCGTCTTCCAGAACGAAAATCGCGGTTTCGTTCCAATAGCGGCTGTGGCTGACGGCCTCGACGATCTGGCCGACGGCGTAATCGTTGTCGGCGACCATCGCGCGCGGCGAGTGCAGGCCCGGCGACGTTCCCTGCGTGTGGTCGCGCGGCAGGCGCAGCATCGAGAACTGCGGCAGGTCGCCGTTTTTCACGTACTGGTCGAACTCGCGCCGCCACTCGGCATAACGGCTGGAGGCGTTGAATTTGCCGTATGCCCGGCGCTGGAGCGGAGCCGGAGCGTTGAGCGTTTTCCAGGCGTCGCTGTCGGCATAGGCCATGTCAAAGCGAAAGAAATTCTCATCATTATGCGCGCCGCTCAGGGCTTTCTTGGTCGGCGCATTGTCCTTTACGATGGGTTTGCCGTCCGGCCCCTTCTCCCCGTCGCTGAAGGCATTGTAAAAGCCGTAGTTGCGGTACGAAACGCCGTGCCGGGCGCAGTTGTCCCAAATGTAGCCGCCGGGCGCGCGGGCCACGTCGCGAATTCCCAGCATATCTACGGGGACGCCGTTGTTCTGCCCCTCGAAATCGTAATTGCGCCCGCGCCCGCTGTAGTTGAACGGCAGGTTGCGAATCGTGTACTCGCTCGCCATGCCCGACGTAGACCAGTCCCAGCCGTCGCCGCTGGTTTCGGCGCAGTCGTAAAAGTTGTCCAGCAGCACGAAGCGCTCGGCGAGGGCGTGCTGGTTCGGCGTGACATTGCGCCCGAACAGAACCAGGGCGGGGTCGCCATCGCCCGATGCCAGGTCGCCCAGCACTTGATCGTAGGTGCGGTTTTCCTTGATGATATAAATGACGTGCTTGACGCCGGTTTTGGGCAGAGCGTCGCGGTTGGCCGAAGCCAGATCGGGGCGAAGGCGGTTGTTGGCGACGACCTGTGCGGTCTGACGCTGAAATTCGGGCGAGTCCGCCGCGCCCGGAACCGGCAGCATGGCGACGGTTCCCTCGATGATGTTGGGAACGTACTGGCCCCATTCGCCGTTCGGCCCCTGTTTGGCTTTGTTCGGAATGCGCGAGACCACGCCCTTCGCCTCGCCGACGAACAGCCGCGCGCCGTCCGCGCTGACGGCCACAGACGTGGGATACCAGCCTGTCGGCACGTAGCCGACAAGCGCGTTTTGCGCCAAATCCACGACCGCGACCGCGTTCAAATCGCCCAGACTGACGTACAGCCGCGTCTCGTCGGGACTGAGCGCCAGGCCGGTCGGCGTCGCGCCGGGCAGTCCGCGCGCTTCTGCGGCCCGAACGGGAATTGTGCGTGTCACCTTATCGGTGGCGGTATCAATAACGCTCACAGTATCGCTGCCCGCGTTCGCCACAAATAGGCGCTGCTGCGTTCGGTCGAGCAAGAGAGCCATTGGCTGGTCGCCGGTCGCGATATCATGCAGGTTCTTGCCATTGGCGGGGTCTTGCACGTCGAGAACCGAAACCATGCTGTCGCGCTCGCTCGCCACGTATACTTTTTTGTCGGCGTTCGCGCCTTTGGTGAGCGCGACGAGCGCGTAGGGATAGCCCGGCGTGACGATATGGCCCAGAACCTTGTTGGCGGCGGTGTCCAGGATGGAAATGGAGCCTTTTTGCTGCGTGAAGGGCGTGGTTTCGTTGTTAGCGGCGTAGCAGCGGGAACCGTCGGCATTGAGGGCGAGGCCCGCGATGAAGTTCGGCCCGGCGGCTTCGGGCAGGCCGGTCGGATTGTCGAGCGCGCGGTCGGTTTCGGTAAGTTTGCCGTCCGCGCTCAGGCGGTAAATCGCCACTTTGTCTTCCGGGCCGCGCGACACGTAGAGTGTTTGCGCGCTTTCGGGCGGCGCGGTCGCGGCGGCAATGTTCTCGGTTCCGGGAGGGGTGGCAGGCGCGAAGGCCAATCCATAGTACAGGGCGGGCTTGCGGGCGTCTTTCTCGCCGCGCCGCGCGTTGAACGCAATTTGCGAAACCAGATGCCCGTCCTGCGCGCTGAGGACGGACAGGTATTGCCGAAACCCGGTATTGGTGGCGACGATCCACTTGCCGTCGGGACTGATCGCCAGGTTCGCGGGAAAACTGCCGACTTCGGCGCGCGTTCCGAAGGGCGTAATGACCTTGCCGGTAATGAGAGGAACCGCCGGATTTGCGTCCTGCTGTCGTCCCCGCGCGGCGAAACTGCCCGCTCCTAAAACCACGCCAAGCGTTCCGGCCAAAACCATGCCTGTTTTCGCTGTCCTCAAAACGTTTCCCCGTCCCTTTCCACGCCGTGTTTCGCGCGATTTATCCTGATTTCATCTGCAGACGCTTCAGCCACTATTGGCCCCGTTTCGGTTTTCGCCGAAGCCGTGTCGCGCCGCCAACCTCGCCAAAAAAGCCGTTCACGACGCACTGAGCGCAAGAACGGCCTTTTGCACAATTCGCATAGATGTCGCGTGACTCGTCCGCTGTGGCGACTTACGGGGCGGCTCCAGACCGATAGGCTGTCGGGAGGCTCAGGAAATGTCGCTGCTGTCTACGCTTCCACCATCTAAAACGTCAATCAGCAGGCGCGCCCCGTAGAGAAAGGACATTCCCAACAGAATGTCTCCGTCAGTTTCCTGAATGGGAAGCGGGCGTTCCTGCCCTGTCCAACGCAAGAGGCCGTCAAAAACACGAACATTGATCGGATTGCCATCCGCCAGATACATCGGCAGGGAATACCGATCCCATAAAACGACGCCCTTGAAAATATTGAACGCGCTTTCGCTGCCGTCCGCCAGAATCGCGCGCCCAAACCGATGCCAGCGCAGACCGAGGGCCGCGATAAAATCGGGCGGCAGCGAAAGCCAGCCATCGAAGCCGGTGTCCACAACCGCGTTCCGCTCGTGTTCCTGCCCATCGGCGTCGCGAACTCTCAGGCGGAGAACGGCCTCCCGATGGGCATTGACGGTTCCGGTGATCATGCGGCTTGTTTGTTCCGTCCCGCTCCGAAGCGGGTGATGTAGCGCGAACCAACGCGCACAACCCATATTTGCGCGTCCGGCAGCCGCGCTTCCAAACGGTCGGCGGCAGTCTCCTGATCCGGGCCTGCTTCCCAGTCGCCGGTATCCAGATCAATGGCGACGATTTCGCCGTTGCGTTGCGGCTCCAACTGAGCGCGAAGGTCGCGCTCATAGATTTCGTCGCCGCGTTGAGCGGCTTCTTCTTTGCTGTAGCGGGGTTGGCGTATGGGCATGGTTTTGTCTCCTCACATGGGCAGGACGCGAACGCCCTTCGAGCCTGCCTCATTTGGCAACGTCAGGCATACGCGCCTGATGCCGTTTGCTTTTCACGTATCCAGCGCAAACATTAGGCTAGCGCGGGCATGGTTCGCCAGTCAATCGAGGACGTAGGTTTCGCCGCCTCAATCTCTTGGCGTTGGGTGGTCGTAGAGCGGGCCGACTGACTCTTCGCGGCGCAATTCCGCTCCGCGCTCGTCAGGAGTATAACCCAGGATGTCGCTTGCGATCTGCTTCGCCGCCTGCTCGTAGGGACGGTCTGCATAGGCGTACTGCTGTTGTTGCGCCGTAAAGTTTACGCCGTCCAACGCTTGCTGAACATGGACAAATTCCTCGAGGAGCGTATGAGCGAGGGTCTCCGGGTCAACCTTAAAACGCGCATTGACGGCAATGATCCGTGAACCGTTTTCCAACTCGCAGCATCCGGCAAGCACGCGATTGCTCAACAAATCGGTAAACAAGACAGGCGTTCGCATTGCCCCGGCTGTTATGCAGGCATTCAGGCGCGTCAAAACGGTCTCTGTAAAAATGGCGTTTGCGCTGCCAATCGGCGCATCGTTGCCACCAAAATGGTAAGCGCGCACGTATTGCCCCCAGAAGTCTCGTCGCAGTTGCAAGTCGGCGCGCGTTCCTACCGGCGTATTGCGGGGTTCTAGCACGGTTTTTCCGGGCGGCGTATTTACTCCGAGCGAATCGGCGTGCCAACAAAGGAGACGACATCCGCCGGGTCAAGGGACGTTCCAACGACATACGGAGGCAGCGGGCCGTATTCCTCTTCCAGGCGCTGCAACAATTCCGCTTCCTCACGCGTCCGCGCAGGCAGGGCTTCCAGCGGAAACAACGCGTCGAGCGCCTGCGCGATCAATTCGCTTTCGCTCACGCCCGCCCGCCTCGCCAGTCGTTCCAGGCGCTGCGCCTGCGCGTCGTCAATTTGCACGGTTTTGCTCATGTTTTCACCTTGTTTGCAGCGTAATCTGCGGACATTATACCACGCGCCCACGCGCGGCAAAGCGGCCCGCTTCCAAAACCACGCCAAGCGTTCCGGCCAAAATCAGTCTAGTTTTCGCTGTCGTCAAAACGTTTCGCCCTCCATGTTTTCGCACGTTTCGCTCTGATTTGAGAACGGAAGCGTTCAGGACAAATCCGCTCCCTTGTCCCGCGTCTTTTTCCGCACCCGTCGCTTTCTTTGCCGCTCAGGGTCGCGGCGCGGCGGGCGGCGTTGGAAGTTTTTGTTTGAAAACCAGACTGTCTATCAGAATGTAACCCTGCTGCGGAGAGCGAGACGCATCTACAATTTCCAGATGGGCTTTGCGGCCCTGATACGCCGCAATGTTCCAGCGTCGCCCGCGCAATTCGGGGCTGTTGTCGCCGGTCGCGGTCGCCACGATCCTGCCGTCAATGACGAGATTCAAACAGGTCTCGTGCGGATGATTGCCGCCGCCGATACGAAACGAAAGGAATCTATGGCGAATTTCGAACTCACGGGAAACTGCCGTGCCAACCCCGTTGACGCCGTGCCGGGGATCGGACGTACACGCGAAATACGTCCCCTCGAAGCCGTAAATTTGTCCGGGGAACCAGGCGTCGGAAGCGGGGCCTTGCTGCCAGCGATTGCCCTCCAGCGTCCAGTTTGCATAGGTTCCGTTCTCGAAATCCTCGAAAACTTCCTCGTCTTCCCTCTGCGGTTTCGGAAGCGTACCGGATTGGTTGGACGGCGCGTTTGAATTAAACGCAAACGGGTCGAAGGCGGGGGACGCTTTGAACGTCGCGGTAATCTTGCACCGGCGCACTGGTATAG
>JBBRNU010000245.1:0-6874 GCA_038230115.1 Chthonomonadales bacterium
ATCGCACCATTGTCTTGCGAGATATACAGACAACGAAACCATTTCACAGCAAGAACACTCCCCTTAGCTGCTGGTACTGCTACACATTGCTTGATGGCTTCCAGAGGCGGCAGTGTTTTAAAGGCTGCACATTGAAAGATTGCACTCCAGGCGAAGATGTGGACTGTGCCAACAGATGCTTACAACGGGGCTGTAGGGCGTATACTTGTGCTAAGAACCCTGATGACACAACTACCTGCGCGTGCTATAACTGCGATGAAAAATCCATTGGCGGCCAGCTCTTTTGACGTGTCAGATGCATCTTGTCTTCATGTCATCCTCACTTGCTGAACTCTGTAGAGCATGAGGGTGATATGAAGATATTCTAAGGAGTTTCATATGTCTAATACTTGCAACATCGGTGATCGGTTTGTCTCTCCCGACCCTGCCACCGCAGCAGAAGAATGGCGCCAACAGGTAGTTGCCAACCCTGAAGATGGCTCTGCACACTTTCGACTGGCTTCCTGGCTGCATACATGGAAGCAGAATGAGGAAGCCATTCACGAATATCAAACCGCTCTTGCCCTGCTTGAACGTAGTCGTCCCGATTTGACTGAGCAACCCAGACACTTTTATATGGAAACAGTACATTACTGGCTAGGCAAGGCATTGCAGGAAGTTGATCGAACTTCCGAAGCGCGTGTCCAATGGGAGTTGATCGTCAATGCTTACGCGGAGGTGTCCGAAGAACTCAAAAACACCTCGTCGAATTATCACCGGGCGCAAACTGAACTGAACAAACTAGCGGTATAAACAATCTCAGCGCTCTATCCGCAAAGTCGGGATGATGCGCGAAGCCAAAACCGTAAGCAGCGGCTACACGCGCCTGCTGGACTACGACGAGGAGCAGCGGCTGATTCGCATTCGGCGCGACTACGGCAGTGGGAACGTGCAGACGGCCTACGAGTACGGCTACGGCTTCGACGGCAAGCGACGCTGGCGCAAGGACTACACGCAAAGCCCGACGCTCTGGACGTGGTATCCCTGCGGCGTCGGCTGCGGAGCGGGCGACCTGTCGTCTGTACCGAAATCAGGCGCGGGCGAGGATATAGGCGCGTCGGCTGGGGTACTCTACCGCCAGATATGGCTCGCGCTCGACCACGCGCTCGATGGCAAAACGCGCCTTGCGGAGCCGGGAAGTAATCTCTTTCGTCTCGAAAAAAACGAAGTCGAGCGCGATTTCAACGCCCCACATCTCTTCCACATGCTTGACTTCGCTGCCGCAGTGAAACGCCAATAGCAGCAAACCGCCTGGCTGCAACGCCCGATGCAGTTCCGCAAACACGGTTGGCAGCTGCGACCGGGAAAGGTTCACGAACGCATAGAACGCGGTCACGCCCGCCCACGCGCCGTCGGGAATGTCGAGCGCCAGCAGGTCGCCCTGCACGAACGCGATCTCCGGGTTCAGGGTGCGCGCTATCTCGACCATCGCCGGAGAAAGGTCCAGCCCCTGCACGTCCGGCAAGCCGCGCTCGCGGAGATACGAGGCGACGTGGCCGGGGCCGCACCCGACATCACAGACGGTTCCCTTGCCCCGCAGACGTTCGGCGAAGGCATCGAGAAGTTCCCGGTCGCCGGGCTTGCTCGCCAGCTCATTGAACAAGTGCAGCGCGTACTCGCTGGCAACCCGGTCGTAACACTTTCGGATATGCTCGCTGCTCTGCGGTCGGTTCATCTTCCCTATCTTCTGGAAAAAACTGACGCTGGCCTGCTACGTCCCGCCCCTGTCGCCAGTGTCTCTGGCGGCGCGCTCCCGACGCAGGAAGGTCGCGGCGTAAACACAATCATCAGAACTCTTCTCCGGTTTTCGTCTTCGCATTATACCGCCGAAAACCGCGCAGGACTTTCCCCGCCCCGGCCCGAAACAGAACCCATCCCATCGCCCGCCCGGAGTCAATGTCGTCATGTCCGATCATCTGTCTCATCCGTCCCATCCGCCGCACGGTTTCAATTTGCACGAACGCGCCCGGCAGGCCATGCGCGATGAGGGGTTTGCGCCGGACTTTTCCCCGGACATACAGCGGGAGCTGTCTCTATGGGCCGAGGCGCTGCGAACCGAAAGCGCGCTCGTCGGCGACGTGCGCGACCTGCGAACGCGGCTCTGGTCTTCCATTGACAATGTGGAATCGCGCGACCTGGATCAGGTGGAAGTCGCCGAGGCCGGGGAGCGGGGAACGATTCGCCTCCTGGTCGGCATCGCCGACGTGGAAGCGTTCGCGCCGCCCCGTTCGGCCCTCGACCTTCACGCCAGCGAAAACGCGACTTCGGTCTATACCGGCGTCGAGATGTTTCCCATGCTGCCGGAACAGCTCTCGACCGACTGGAGTTCGCTGCTGAATGACGCCGACCGGCTGGCGATTGTCGTGGAAATGGTCGTGGACGCGCAGGGCGAAATCGAATCCAGCGACATTTATCGCGCGCAGGTGCGAAACCACGCGAAACTGGCCTATGAGACGGTGGGCGACTGGCTGGAAAGCGGCGGGGACGCGCCCCCGGAGGTCGCGCGCGTGGCCGGACTGGAAGCGCAATTGCGGCTGCAAAATCAGGCGGCGATTCGGCTGCGGGCGCAGCGAATGCGGGCAGGCGCGCTCGATTTTGAAACCGTAGAAGCGCGCCCGGTTATGGAAAACGGGCAGGTGCGAAGTCTGGACGTGCCGCGCAAAAATCAGGCCCGCTATCTCATCGAAAACCTGATGATCGCGGCCAACATGGTTATGGCGACCTATCTGGAAGCGACCGGGCGGCCCTCGATTCAGCGCGTGGTGCGCGAGCCGCAACGCTGGCCGCGCATCGTGGCGATTGCCGCCGAATTCGGCGCAAGCCTGCCGGACCAGCCCGACCCGCGCGCCCTGAGCGATTTTCTCGCCGCGCGCAAAGTGGCCGATCCCGCGCATTTTCCCGACCTGTCGCTGACCATCGTGAAGCTGCTGGGGCCGGGTGAATACGCCGTTGTGCATCGGCTCGGCGAACCCATCGGACACTTCGGGCTGGCCGCGCACAACTACACGCATTCCACCGCGCCCAACCGCCGCTACGCCGATCTGGTCACGCAGCGGCTGCTCAAGGCGATTCTGCATCACGCGCCCGCGCCCTACGACGAAGCGAGTTTGGAGGCGATTGCCCGACGCTGCACCGAGCGCGAGAACGCCGCCCGCAAAGTCGAGCGGCTGATGCGAAAAGTGATTGCCGCCGACCTGCTGCATAACCGCATCGGCGAGACGTTTCAGGCCGTCGTTACCGGCGTGGCGAGCAAGGGCGTGTTCGTTCGCCTGACCGCGCCGCCGGTCGAGGGGCGCGTCGTGGCGGGCGAGGCGGGTCTGGACGTCGGCGACCGCCTGCGCGTTCGGCTGGTCGGCACAGACCGGCAGCGCGGCTTCATTGATTTCGCGCGGGCTGACGCGCCAGAT
Organism: Chthonomonadales bacterium; assembly: GCA_038230115.1. Classification (GTDB taxonomy): domain Bacteria; phylum Armatimonadota; class Chthonomonadetes; order Chthonomonadales; family Chthonomonadaceae; genus JBBRNU01. The sequence goes on from JBBRNU010000245.1 coordinate 3,447, forward strand.
TGAATCGAAATGGAATTGGAACGGATCGGAACCTGACAGTTGGGCTGTATCACAACGCGCTGACAACCCCCTACTTTATCGGGCCGCTTTGACCAATAATTTTTGTCAGGGTAGGCAGGCAATTTGTCGCTATAGCGATTTCTCCAGGTCGCTAACTTCCCTGAATCGAATTCCAGAGGTTTATTTCATGCCTGCTCCCTTGCCTGACGACGAAGCAGGACGGTTAGAATGCCTGCGTTCTTCCCGTATCCTTGACACGCCTGCCGAAACAGCCTTTGACGACATTACCGCACTGGCGGCTTTGGTTTGTGGAACCCCCATCGCGCTGGTCAGCCTTGTTGATCAGGCGCGGCAGTGGTTCAAGTCGCGCGTGGGGCTGGAAGCGACGGAGACGCCCCGTGACCTTGCCTTCTGCGCGCAGGCCCTGCTGCAGACCGAGGTTTTGGTGGTTCCCAACGCCCTGGAAGACGAACGCTTTGCGACGAACCCGCTGGTCACGGGTGACCCGCATATTCGTTTTTATGCCGGAGCGCCCCTCATTGCCTCGTCGGGGCATGCGCTGGGAACGCTCTGCGTGATTGATCGCGTTCCGCGCTCCCTGACAGCGACACAGGCGGACGCCTTGCAAAGGCTCGCTCGGCAAACGGTTTCGCAATTAGAAATGCGCTGCAGGATACGTGAGCAGGAACAGCTTTCCGCCGTGAAGCAGCGAATGGAACAGGAACTGCGTGACAGCCACTCCCGCTTTGAATCGTTTATGAATACCAGTCCCTTCGTGGCCTTTATGAAAGACCCCGGCGGGCGTTACCTGTATGTCAATGAGCCGTTCGAGCGCTTCTTTCACGTTGAACTGGCAGACTTGTGGGGAACCACCGATTTTGACTGGTTCCCTGAAGAGGTCGCGCGCCAAAATCATAAGCACGATGAGGTCGTTCGCGTTTCCGGCAAGCCGCTCGAAACCGTTGAGGTCGTTCCCGCTCCCGACAGCGAATTGCATACCTGGAACGTCTCTAAATTCCCTTTCACAGACGCCTCCGGGCAGCGCTGCGTCGGCGGGGTGGCAGTGGACGTAACCGCGCGCGTCCTGGCCGAAGACGCGCTCCGGGAAGCCAAGCTGTTTGCGGAAAGCGTGGCCGAGAATTCTACCAGCAACATCTACGTTCTTGATCTCGAGACGAAGAAGAATCTGTACTGCAATCGGGATGCAGCCGCCTTTCTGGGGTATTCCGTGGAAGCGATGCAGACAAAGGGGGAAGTTTTTCTCGCGGAGATTGTCCACCCGGAAGACAGAGAATTTTCGGAATCGCATTTCGCCAATTTCCAGCATCTCAAAGACTATGAGGTCATCGAGTTTGAACAGCGGGTGCGTCACGCAAGCGGAGAATGGCGATGGGTCTGGCATCGCGAGACGGTTTTCAAGCGCCGCGCGGACGGCTCGCCCTGTCAGATCATGGGAACCGCCCAGGACATCACCGAGCGCAAACGAGCGGAAACCGCGCTGCATCAAAGCCAGGCCCGACTGGTGGAGGCGCAGAGCGTAGCGCGGATCGGTTCCTGGGAATTTGACATCGCCTCCGGTGAAATCTTCTGGTCGGACGAGATATTCCGTTTGCTGGAAATAGACCCGGCGGACGGCAAGCCTACCTATGAAGCCTTGATCGCCCGCTATCATCCCGAAGATGTCCCGATGCATAATGCGGTTGTGCAGCAAGCCGTCCAGGACGGCCAGCCTTACGAGTTCGACATTCGCGCGATCCTGAACGACGGTTCCGTCCGCTGGCTTCACGCCATCGGCAAATCGGTCTGCGACGCCAACGGACGCCCCGTGCGCCTGATGGGAACTTTGCATGACGTTACCCTGGCGAAGCAGTTGGTTGAACAGGTGGAGACGGCCAACCGGCGTCTTCTTGAGCGGGAAGCCGCGCTGGTGAGCGCCAATGCGAAGCTGGAAGCTCTGGCGGCTACGGATGGTCTGACATGTTTGAAAAACCATCGGGCATTCCAGGAGTTTTTGGAACTGGAGTTTCAGCGCGCAGCCCGCTATGGCATGTCGCTCTCGGTCATTTTGCTCGACGTGGATAATTTCAAGGCGTACCATGACGCGTTCGGCCATCCCGCAGGCGACGAGGTTTTGAAGGCGGTCGCCCGGTCTCTTCAGGAAGAGGCGCGCGTTTCCGACGTGGCGGCGCGTTATGGCGGCGAGGAATTCGTGATCGTTCTGCCTAATACCGACCGTGCGGGCGCGGCGGCAATCGCCGAGCGGCTGCGAAGCGCGGTGGAAGCCCGGACGGACTTTTATCGGCCGGTGACGGCAAGTTTGGGCGTGGCGACCTTACCCCCCGCCACCGAACGCGCCGCCCGCCTTATTGAGGAAGCCGATCAGGCGCTGTATACGTCAAAACGGCAGGGCCGCAATCGCGTGACGCACTTTGAACGCCGCCTGGAAAACGTAATGACTTTGGGATAGAACGAGCGAACGGGCAGGGAACGGGAACGCTGCAGCCGGGAATAAATCCCCGTCCTGAAACGCATAGACCACCTTCGTGGCCTGCAATGCACAATGCCGATCCGCCAATAGTTTTCGGTTACGAAGAGGCTAGCGCAGGCAATTCGCATTTAGCCCGCACAAGTCTGCGCGCTGTTGAATCTTTAGCCCGCGCAGGCGGGCTTGACATTTCAGAACGGGGATTTATTCCCGTTCGTCCGGCTTTGCGTTTCAGGATGGGCATCCCTTCCCGTCTGCTCCTACTTCTCAACGCTGCCGCAACGTCTCGATGATTCAAACCACTGCGCCTCATGCCAGCGCCCCCGCAACACGCGCTGCCATCCTCTTCTTAAAACTCTGCCAAAACCAACCCGAAACCGTGCGGGCAACATGAGCGGAACATAAACGGGTTGGCAAGCGTCTGTCTGCGCGACGCAAAGAACGCCGATTTGGGCGCGTCGCCGCAGCGTCACGCCAATTCAGAACCTGACCCGGTTCCTGGAACCGGATGTTTTCCCTTTCAACCGCCCCGCGCCCGCCGGCAGTCTGACGTAACGCGGACGCCGTTTCCATAACCCGCCGGTTGGCGTCTGTCTGGGTTCGCGCCGCGCGGCGCGGGGGCAGAGATGGAGAGGCAACTTGAGTACAGAGCATGGGTTTGATCCGCCGGAAATTTGGGCGGGCGTGGAGTGTACGGTCAACCGCGTACAGGATGTTTACGGCGACCAGATGGCTTGCAGCGGCCATGCCGACCGCGTGGAAGATTTGGATCGGTTTGCAGAGTTGGGCGTAAAAGCGCTCCGCTACCCCGTGTTATGGGAACGAACCGCCCCGGACGGTCTCGAAAACGCCGACTGGACGTGGGCCGACGCGCGTCTGGAACGCCTGCGCGCTTTGCAAATTCGCCCGATTGTCGGCCTGGTGCATCACGGCAGCGGCCCGC
>JBBRNU010000246.1:0-6853 GCA_038230115.1 Chthonomonadales bacterium
GCATTTAAGCCCGCGCAGGCGGGCTTTACAACTCCTGCCGGGGGTTTTAACCCCTCGGCTTTCCCGTTCTGCCAACCCCGCGCAGGCGGGCATTCCAATTACCCTTTTTTCGGCGACAGCAGCGTGTCCGCCAGAACCGACAGGAGCAGCAGGACGCCGACAACGATCAAATTCAGCTCGTCCCGGCTGAACTGCCAGCTGACGAACTCGCGGGCTTCGTGAATGAGCAGGACGCCCAGAACGGTTCCCAGCAGACTGCCCCGTCCGCCGAAAATGCTGGTTCCGCCCAGCACGACCGCCGTAATCACGTCCAGTTCCATGCCCGTCCCGATGTCGGCTTTGGCCGTGCTGCGCCGAGCCACGAACAGCAGGGCGGACATCGCCGCCGCCAGACCGGAGCCGGTATAGAGGGCCATTTTGAGGCGGGCGACGGCGATGCCGGAGTAGCGCGCCGCCGTTTCGTTGTAGCCGATGGCCGACAGCGACAGGCCCAGCGGGGTTCTATACAGCAGGACGGCAACGCAGACGAACGCCGCCGCGAAAATCAGGCCGGGAATCGGGATGCCGCCCACGCTGCCCTGCCCCAGCGTCGTGAAAGCCGCCGGAAAATCCGAAAAGGGTCTGCCCAGACTGACGCCCTCCGCGACGCCGCGATAAACCGCGAGCGTCGCCAGCGTCACGAGGAGCGGATGGACGCGAACGCGCGCGATGAAAACGCCGTTGAGCGCGCCCGCCGCCGCCCCGGTCAGCAGCGTCAGCAAAACCGCAGGCGCGAGAGGAAGCCCGGCGTGGAAGGCGAGGCCGAAGACGACGGCGCACAACGCCATCGTCGCGCCAACGGAAAGATCAATTCCCGCCGTCAGAATGATCAGGGTCATGGGCAGCGTCAGCAGCGCCAGTTCCCAGACGTGCGTCGAGAGTTCCCACTGCGCGCGGGCCGTAAGAAAATTGGGGCTGAGACGCGCCGCCACGATCAGCAGCCCGGCCAGCAGCGCCAGCAAAACCATCTCCTGACGACCGGGAAGCCCGCGCCGCAGGATGGGGGAGCGGGTTCCCCCCGACTCCGCGCGCCGCTCTTTTACCGCCGTTTTTTCCGTCATGCGCTTTCGGCTCCCCGGCGCAAGGGACGGCGGGCCGTTTGGTCGGCAAGCACGGCAGCCAGAATGAAGCCGCCCTGAATGGCTTTTTCCCAGTAGGTTGCGGAAACGCCAAGATGCAGGAAAATCAGCATGGGCCGCACCAATCCCAGCAGCAGCGCCGCCAATACCGAGCCGAGAATCGCGCCTTGCCCGCCGCTGATGCGCGTGCCGCCGACCACCACGCACGTCACGACCAGCAGCTCGAATCCGCTGCCGATCCCCGTCTCGATAACGGAAAGGCGCGGAACGCTGACCACGGTCGCCAGGGCGGTGAGAAACCCGGTGAGCGTAAAAGCGAACAGTTTCAAGCGGCGCACGGAGATTCCAGCGAGCCGCGCCGCGTCCGGGGCGCTGCCCGCCGCGTAAATTCTGCGGCCCAACGGCGTTTCCCGCGTCAGCAGGACGGACAGCGCCACCACGATACCTGCCGTCCAGAGACTGAAGGGAATGCCGGCCAGGGTTCCGATGCCGAAAAAACGCAGGCCGGGCGGCAGGTCGGTGATCCACTGCCCGTTCATCAACGTTAAATTCACGCCCTGCAAAATTGTCAGCATCGCCAGGGTGACGATGATGGAAGGCATTCGTCCGAAGGTTACCAGCAGACCATTGAGGCATCCCAGGCCCGCGCCAAGCAGCAGGGTCACGGCCACGCCCGCCAGAACCGGCCAGCCCGCGTGACTCGGCGAGGTCAATTGTCCCATCACCGTCGCCAGCAATCCCATCATGCCGCCAATGGAAATATCAATTTCGCCCAGCACGATGACCAGCGTGAGGCCGCAGGCCGCAATAATGGCGGGGACGCTTTGCACGAGCAGGTCGCGCAGATTGCCTGCGGCGAGGAACGCCGGATTGATCGCGCCCACCCCGAACAGCGTCAGAAGCAGCAAAGCCAGCAGGCTGACCTCCCGCTGACGGGCGAGACGTCCCAGCCCGGCTCCCATTCTGGCGGTTCTGGCGTTTGGCGTCATCGGCGGTTTTCTTCCGGGGCGTCGGCTTCCGGTTGAACGGGCAGGGCCAGCGCCAGAATAGTTTCCTCCGTCGCTTCGGCGCGAGACAATTCCCCAGCCATTCGCCCCTCGCGCATCACCAGAATGCGGTCGCACAAAAGGAGCAGTTCCGGCAAATCCGAGGAAATGACCAGCGTCGCCATGCCGTCGCGGGCGAATTGCCGCAGGTGACGATATATTTCCGCTTTCGCCCCGACGTCCACGCCCCGCGTCGGCTCGTCCAGCAGCAGGATACGCGGGACGGTCGCCAGCCACTTGCCCAGCGCGACTTTTTGCTGATTGCCCCCCGAAAGCGTCTGCACGGCAGCCTGTAGAGACGCCGTTTTGATGTTCCATTTTTGCCGGGCTTCCGCCGCCATCGCCTGCTCTCTTTTTGCAGAACGGAAGCCGCCTTTTCCCATCCCTCCGACCGTCGTCAGCAGCAAATTGTCCGCGACGGAAAGGGGCAATACCAATCCCTGCCGCTGTCGGTCTTCCGGGGCCAGCGCCAGGCCGCGCGCGATGGCGGCCTGAACCGAGCCGGGAGGAAGCGGGACGCCATCTACGAGAACCTTCCCCGCCGTCGCGCGTTCGACGCCGAAGACGGCGGCGGCAACTTCCGAGCGCCCGGCTCCGACCAGTCCAGCAAGCCCGACGATCTCCCCGGCGCGCAGCGTAAACGAAATATCTTGAAAACGCCCGGTCTGTGCGAGGCCGCGAACTTCCAGTCGAATTTCGCCCGGCGGGGCCGACTTCGGCGGTCGCGCTTCCTCCAGCAGCTCGCGTCCGACCATCAGGCCGACCAGTTCCTCGCGACGCAAGCCGGCCACCGGGCGCGTCGCCACGAAGCGGCCATCCCGCAGCACGGTGACTCTGTCGGCGAGCGCGAAGACTTCCTCTAAGCGGTGGCTGACATAGAGGATGGCGATGCCCTCGCTTTGCAGATGGCGAATGATACGGAACAGGCTTTGCGTTTCGCGCGCCGAAAGCGAGGCGGTCGGTTCGTCGAGGATCAGCAGGCGGCTGCGGTACGAGAGGGCGCGGGCGATTCCGACCATCTGGCGCTGCGCGAAAGACAACGTTTCCAGCGGCTGGCGCAGGTTGATCTTCTCGCCCAGCCGATCGAGCAGCGCCTGCGTGTCGCGCTGCATTCGCGGACGGTCCAGCAGCCCGCCAAAACGTCGCAATTCGCGCCCTGCAAAAATGTTGTCTATGGCATTCAAATGGGGAAAGACGGATGACTCTTGATGCAGCGCCACGATGCCCGCCGCTTCCGCCGCGCGGATGTCGCCGGGCGCGATTGTCGCGCCTTCTAGCGTCAGTCGGCCTGCGTCCGGGCGAACCGCTCCCGACAGGCATTTAATCAAGGTGGATTTTCCCGCGCCGTTCTCGCCCATCAGGGCGTGAACTTCTCCGGCGGCCAGGCGCAGGTTCACATCCGCCAGCGCCGGTACGGAGCCATAGGATTTGCCTACCCCGGTAGTTTCGAGAAAGAAGTCCTTCATTTCTCAGGTTATAGAACAAAACGCGCGCCGATTCCTGCTTCCCATTTGCATCTTTTGCGCTTCTTTGCGGCTAAACAAAACGTCATCCGACTTGGATTGGCAGCTACGGCGTCCAGTCAATGTCGGGCGTGACGCGCTCGACGAAGCCCGCCATCAGTTTCGCCGCGTTCTCGATGTCTTCCAGCGACATCACCTCGCAGGGCGTATGCATATAGCGCAGGGGAACGGAAATCAGGCCGGTCGCCATGCCCGACCGACTGATCTGCATGGCGTTGGCGTCGGTTCCGGTTCCGCCCGGCGCGGCCTCGATCTGGTAGGGAATCTCGATTTCCTTCGCCGTCTGCACGAGCAGTTCAAAGACTTTCGGGTTGATGTTGGCCCCGCGCGCGATGATCGGCCCGCCGCCCAACTTCACGTCGCCGACTTTTTTCTTGTCCGCTCCAGGGAAGTCCATCGCATGGCCCACGTCGGTCGCCAGTCCCACCAGCGGCTCGATGCTGAAGGAGGCCGTGCGCGCCCCGCGCAGGCCGATCTCTTCCTGCACGTTCGCCACGCCGAAGACGCCGCACGTCAGGCTTTTGCCTTGCAGCAGACGCATCGCCTCAGCGACGACGAAGCAGCCCATCTTGTTATCGAAACTGCGGGCGGTCGCGCGGTCGCCCTGAAGCCGCTGCAGCTCCTGCGCGTAGGTCACGCAGTCCCCGATCTGAACCAGGTCTTCGGCCTCTTTTTTGCTGCTGACGCCGATGTCAATCCACAGATCATCGGTTTTGGGCGTTTTGGCGCGCGCTTCCGAGTCCAGCAAATGAATCGCCTTGCGGCCCAGAACGCCCAGAATCGGCCCGTTCGCCGTATGCACGTTGACCCGCTGCCCGACCGTGACAATCGCGTCATGCCCGCCGATCTGCCCGAAATACAGGCAGCCGTCGTCGCTGATGTAGCGCACGCTAAAGCCAATTTCGTCGGCATGACCCGCCAGCATCACGCGCGGCTGCATATTCAGGTTTTTGCCCGCGATCACGCTGCCCATGATATCGGTCCGCACCTCGTCGGCATAGGGCGTCACGAACTCGCGAAAGACCTTCTGCACCTGCTGCTCGTACCCGGACGGGCCGGGCGTATCCACAATGCGCTTCAATAAAGCGAACGATTCCTCACGCAATGGAAAACTCTCCTCTCTCGTTACGACCGGTCTGCAGCGGGTTTTCGCGCCCCGCCGTCTTTGTGAATAGGGGGATTACCATAATTGCCTTCAAAAACATATTCCTCTTATTCGCTCTTGACGTGTCCGCCGCGCCGCGCTTCGCCTCGCTTTTCTCCGGCAAGAAAACGGGACTCGCCGCGCTCATAATTTGTCATAAACGGCGTCTTCATCGTTATCTCAAACCTCGCGTAGCGCCGAATGGGAGGCGGCAAGCCGGTCGCTTATCGCTTCGGCTTCCGAACCCTCACGCGCTAAAATAATGATCTCTGCCGTATCGCCCGCTCGGAAAGGAAGCCCCTCTAAAACGAGTTTCCGATCCTGCGTGAGCATTGTTTCGATTTTACGGGCATTCATTTTATCCGTCTCCTCGGTGGCGCTTCTCCGACTCTTGAATTTCGCTTCTTTGTCTCAGCGGTACAGCGGGCCGAAGGCGGCGCAGGCGCGGTAGTCGCCCGCCTGCGGTTCCAGACTGCCGAAGCGCGACCAGACGGACGGGCGGAAAATGCGCGCGGTCGGGACGTTGTGCATGTCTATGGGAATTCGCAGCGTGGCGGCGAGGGCGATCAAGTCCGCGCCAATATGCCCGTAGGAAATCGCGCCGTGATTGGCCCCCCAGTTGTTCATTACAGAATACACGTCGGTGAACGGGCCGACGCCGGTCAAGTTCGGGACAAACCACGTTGTGGGCCAGGTCGGGTTCGTGCGCGCGTCGAGCGTGTCGTGGACGGCTTCGGGCAGGTCAACCGTGACGCCCTCGGCGATTTGCAAAACCGGGCCAAGCCCCTTGACAAGATTCAGGCGGCACATCGTGACCGGCATTCCGCCGCGCGTCGTGAAATCCGTAGACCAGCCGCCGCCAGGAAAATATTCCGTCATGGAAGGACACCAGCGCGTGGCTTGCAAACAGCGGTCAGCCTCGTCGGGCGTGATGTCGGCGAAGCGCTTGAGCGCGGGTTCGCCCTTTTCGTTGGCGAGTTCGCCCGTCCAATCGAGCGCCCCGGCCCCGGAATTGATGAGATGCAGGAAGCCGCCCGCCGCCGCGCCGGTCAGCGTATGTCCGGTCACGCGCTGCACGGCGGCGGCGCTCCAATAAGTGCGAACGTCGGCGAACAACTGCGCGGTTCCGGTCAGCAGATGCCCGAATAGCATGGAAACCGCGTTCAGGGCGTCATTTTCGGTCGCGACGGTGTAGGGCTGCCGAATGCCGTTCCAGTCGAACGAGGTGCAGAGAATCGCCTCCATGAAATCGCCGTTCGGGAGAAAATCCGTCCACTGCCGCTGCCCCTGAAATCCTGCCGCAAGTGCGTTATGCCCGTTGGCTTCTTCGAGGTAACCTTTTGCGGCAAGTTTAGGATTACCAACCATGAGGTCGCGGGCAATGAGAGTCATCTTGACGCTCATCTCCCAATCCTGATCTTTTTGGGCGCGAGTACGCTGTTTGTCCGGCGCGTTCCAGTCTTTACCTTCGGGACAGTGCTGTTTTGTCCATGCAAGGGCGCGAGTGTATTCTTCCGTGTCGTAAATCTCTTTCGAAATGCGGCGCAAAACTTCTGTCATATCAACGGTTTCGACGCGCATCCCCAAGTATTTCTCGAAAAACTCCTGATTGACAATGGAACCGGCAATTCCCATCGAAACGCCGCCGATTGCCAGATACGACGCCCCGCGCAGTGAAGCCACTGCCAATCCCGCCCGTGCAAATTGGAGCAGTTTCGCCTGAACGTCGTCGGGGATAGCGGTGTCGCCGACTTCCTGCACATCACGCCCGTAAATTCCAAAACAGGGCAGACCTTTCTGCGCGTGTCCGGCAAGGGTCGCGGCAAGATAGACCGCACCCGGACGCTCTGTTCCGTTGAAGCCCCAGATCGCTTTCGGGAGTAGCGGGTCCATATCCATCGTTTCACTGCCATAGCACCAGCAGTTCGTGACCGTGAGCGAGACCCCGACATTTTCTCTCTTGAACTTTTCGGCGCACTGCGCGGACTCGGCGACGCCTCCGATACACGAATCCGCAATGAC
>JBBRNU010000247.1:0-6847 GCA_038230115.1 Chthonomonadales bacterium
CGAGCGCGATCAGCCCGCCCATAACCGCCAGACCCATTTTGCCGATTGACATCCGATTCATGTTCGCTAGTCTCCTTGTAGTCGCCTGCAAGCGGCGAGTACGGACGTGTACAGGATAAGTACGTAGAAAATGCGCGCCCGGTGACACCATTCTGCGCCGTGCGATTTGCACCCTGCGACCGGGCGATTTTGTTACGGTCCACACTTCGACCATTCGCCGCGCTGTGCCGCGATGATTCGCAAGGCAGCGCTTCGTTCACTCGCAGAACTTCGACTACTCGTAGCGCAGGGCTTCGATGGGGTTCAGTTTCGAGGCTTTCAGGGCCGGATAGAACCCGAAGAAAATGCCGACCAGGGCCGAGAACCCGAAGGCGACCAGCGTCGGCTGGAAGGTCAGCGCGGTTTCCCAATCCGGTTTCAGCGACGGCAGGCCGAACAGGGTAAAGATGACCCCGAACATCACGCCGATCAAGCCACCCGTCAGCGAGAGGAACAGCGCTTCCAGCATAAACTGCGTGAGAATGTCGCGCCGTTTCGCGCCAATCGCCTTGCGGACGCCGATTTCACGGGTGCGCTCCGTGACCGAAACCAGCATGATGTTCATAATGCCGATGCCGCCGACGACGAGCGCGACTGCGGCCAGACAGTTGATGAGCTGCTCGAAGTCCGCCGCCTGCTCGTTGCTCGTGGCGGCGGCGGTTCCGGCGTTGAAGATAATGAAGTCGTTGGCCTTGCCGCTGCCCAGCTTGTGCCGCTTTCGCAGAACCTCCGAGACCTCGTCCTGAGCGCGCTGCATCTGCCCCTCGCTGCGCCCTTCGGCGCTCATGCTGCCCAGAACGTTTTCCGACCCGAAGAGGCGGCGCAGCGCGGTATTGATCGGCACATAGACGCGATCGTCTTCGTTGATGAAGCCGCCGCCGCCGCGCTCGATGAACACGCCCAGGATCAAGAAGTTCTGCCCCTTGATGTAGACGCGCTGCCCGACGCACGGCCCGCTGCCGAACAGGTCTTTGTACGCCTGATAGCCCAGAATACAGACCGAGCGCTTGGCTTTCGTGTCGGCGTCATTGAAGAACTTGCCCTCTTTGAACTTGAAATGCCGGATAAGCGGAAAGTCCGCGCCGCAGCCAAAAACGGTCGTATTGGTGTTCTTGTTGCCGTTTTTGACCTGCAGCATACTGCTTTTTTCCGGCGAGACGCGCCGAACGGTCGGGCAGCCGCGCAGAATGGCCGTCGCGTCCGTCAGTTTCAGCGTCGAGACCGAGCCGAAACTGATGCCGCTCTTGCTCTGGCGACCGGGCAGGATCGTGAGCGTCGTCGTGCCTAAGTTCTGGAAGCGGCGAACGGCGGCGTCGCGCGATCCCTGCCCCAGCGCGACCGCGACGATCACTGCCGCCACGCCAAAAATGACGCCCAGCATGGTCAGAAACGAGCGCAGTTTGTTGGTAGTCAGGCCTCGAAAGGCCGAGGTAATCGAAACCAGCATGGCAATTTCCTCGGAAGTTCCCCGCTCTCCGGGCTTTTGCGCGTTTTACGCAAGAGGAGAGCGGGGCGTCATCATTGTTCGCGGCCTGACTTACTTTCTGCCGGGGCCTTTGCTGCCGCTGAACGGGTTGCCGCCGCCCGGTGACGCCGTGATCGGCTCAATAGTCTGCGTGATAAGGCGTTCGTTTTCTTTCAGGCCCGACGTGATTTCCGTCGTGTCATTGCCTTCCAGCCCGATCTCGACCGGCTTCTTGATGACCTTGACGTCAATCAAAACGTTCGGGTCGGCTTCGGTATCTTTGTCGGCGGGGGCGGGCTTGCCGCCTTCAGCCACTTCCACGTATTTTTTGCCATCGTCGTCCGTCTTCAGCGACTCGTTGGGAACGGAAACGACATTTTCCTTCTTGTTCACGATGAATTCGCAGCTTGCGTTCATGCCGGGCTTGAGCAGCCGGTAGGAGGGAACGGAGTTGTCCACCTCGACGCGAACGTGAATGGTCGTGACGTTCTGGTCCACAACGGCTTCCGGGTCAATCTTGATGACTTTGCCCTCGAACGGCGTCGTGGAATAAGCGTCGAACGTGATGTCCACTTTCTGATCCAGGTCTACCCCGGCCACGTCGGTTTCGTCCACCTGCACGTCCACGTACATGCGGGTGATGTCGCCCATCTGCACGATGCTGGTTCCCGACGAGTTGAACGAGACGCCGGACGTGATGAGGGTTCCCTCTTCCACGTACTTTTTGAGAATGATGCCTTCGCTGGGAGCCGTGACGTGCGTCTGGTCGAGCTGCGTCTGGGCATTCACCATTGAGGCTCTTGCGCGCGCGCCAGCGGCCTGCGCCTGCAAAATCTGCGACTGGCGAATCGAGTTGTTGATAATTTCAGCGCGGGCCTGGAGAAGCTTGGCCTCGGCCTGCTTGACCAGGGCGAGCGACTGCTGATAATCGGCTTGCGCGGCCTCGGCGGACTGCCGTTTCAAGTCCACCTCGACGCGGTTGGCCTGCGCGGTGCGAAGCGCGGCCTGGGCCTGCCGAACGCGCGCCTGCTGTGCTTTCACGTCGCTTTCGAGTTCCGGCTTGATCGTGCTGACTTTCTGCCGCGCGCTCAGAACCGTCGCCCGCGCCACGTCATAGGTCGCCTGCGCCTGATCTACGGCGGAGACTGCGACGAACCCTTTTGCCAGCAGCGCCTTCTGGCGGTTCAGCTGCGCTTCGGCGTTTTTCAGCGTGGCCTCGGACTGCCCCAGCTGCGAGTCGGCGTTCACGACCGACTGCGGGTTGGTGGCGGTCATCATCTGGCTCATGTGCGCCGCTTCCGACTCCAGCGTCGCGTTGGCGTTGTCTATGTTGGCCTCGGTCAACTCCTGCTGCGCTTTGGCCTGGCTCGCGGCGGAGTCGGCGCGGGCTTTGGCAGCGAGGGCCGACGCCTGCGCGGAATGCAGGTTGGCTTCGGCGGTGGACACCGAGGCTCTGGTTTCCGTTTGCTGAAGCGTCAGCGACTTGCCCGACTCCTCCACTTTAGCGCGGTTCGAGTCAATGTCCGCTTTGGCCGAGTTGTAGGTCAGCAGCGTGTCGGACGGGTCAATCTCGGCGATCAGCTGGTTCTTCTTGACGATGGTTCCCTCGTCTACAGGCAGGCGATCAATACGCCCGCCCGCTTTGCTTTTGATGTCTACGGTCGTCCAGGCTTTCAGGACGCCGGTGGCCGTGACCGTTTTCTTGACGGTATCGGATTTCACGGGCGCGATGCGGTACGACAGCTGGGCTTTCACGGCCCCGGCGCGCAGGCTGCGGGCGATGAGCGCGCCGCCGACGACAATCACGACGAGCGCCAGAAGGGGAACCAGAGCGCGTTTCAACATATCAGGGCTTCCTTTCGCCTGCATCCCCGTTGGGCTTGGCATCGGGTTTTGCATCAGGCTTGGCATCGGGCGGCGCAGCGGTCCGATCCGGCGCGGGCTTGACGGGCGCATCGGTCGCTGCCGGGGAATTGAACGGCAGATTGCCGGTAGGTCGCGGCCTGCGGGCCGCTTTTATGGGGAGATTCGGCACGAACTCCGGGTCGTTCTGGCCCGTATCGCGCTGCAAGCGAGCGTCGGCGATGAAGTAGTCGTAGATGGCCTGCACGAGCGAGACCTGCGCGGTCACCAGCTGCACCTGCGCGTTCAGCACGTCGAGAATGTTGCCCGCCCCGACACGCTGTTTTTCCAGGGCGACGTCATAGTTTTTCTGTCCGGCCTGCACCGCGGTTTGCGCGGCGACGGCGCGGCGGCGCGAGAGTTCGCGCGTGTTGTAGGACTGCTCGACATCGAGCCGGACGTTTTGCTCCAGCTGATCGAGGGTGCGCCGCTCGGTTTCAAGCTGGGCCTTGTTGTCGCGAACCGCGGCGCGCGTGTTGCCGCCGTCGAAGAGCGGATAGGACACGCCAACGAGAAATTCCCGCTGCTCGCCCGCGTGCGGGTCGAGCGCGTAGCCTTCCGAGACGGAGGCGTTGAGCTGCACGCCATTATTGATGTGCGCGATGCGAACGTTATAGCCCTGCGCGTTGACCCGCTCCTGTTGCTGCTTCACGTCGAGCCGGTCGTTGTAGGCGATGTCAATGTACTTTTCGAACGTGCCGGGATCGGTGAGCGTGGGCAGAGTCGAGGGGCCTTGCGCCAGATTGAGCGGCTGCGAGGTGACCAGACCCATCGCGTTTTTCAGGCTGGCCTGCGAGTTGGTATAGTTGATTTGCGCCTGGAGCAGCGCGACCTGCGCGTTGGCGTAATCGGCTTCGGCCTGAAACGTGTCGGACTGCGCCGCCGTGCCGACTTTGGGATCGGCCTGCGCCTGCACGGACTGCAAAGTCGTCAGCGAGCGGCGCACGTTTTCTTCCTCGACGCGCACCAGTTCCCGGTCGCGCAGCAGGTTGTAGTACCCTTCGGTCACGTTCAGAATCACGACCTGACGCTGGTTGCCCAGCCCGTATTCCGCCGCGAACACGTTGCGGCGGCTCAGGCCCACGTTGGCCTCGCGCTTGCCGGTATCGAACAGGAGCCAGCTGGCGGCCAAAGCGTCGGTGCGCGATTCGTTTGAGACGCCGCCGTAGGTGACAGTCTGGTTGGGGCTGTTACTCCCGCCGGTTCCGCTATTGAAATTTGTGTTGGTTCCCACGATCACGCCGGGCGACTGACTGGTTTGATATTGAAAACTGGGCGTGACCTGCGGATAGTACGACGAGCGGGCCTGCGTCAGGCGGGCATTGGCGGAAACCGTCTGGTTCAGGGCAATCGAAATCGAGTTCTGGCGCAGCAGGCCGATGCGGATCGCGCGCTCCAGCGTCAGCGGCTCGGTCAGGTTCAAATCCACGCTGACGCCGCGTCCCAGGTTGTTCGGCGTTCCGTAACGCTGCTGCGCGGGCGTCTGCTGCAAGCCCTGGTTGCTGTTTTGGGCGCTGGGCGGGGGCGTTTGCGCGGTGGGGCTGTTGGTTTGTGGCAGCGTGCCGGTGGTAGAATTCGTGGTTGGCGGCGTAACGGGCGGCGTCGGCGGCGCGGTCGGCGGCGTCTGCGTCGGGGTTTGCGGGTCGGCCTGGCGTTGGAGCGGCGCAGGTTCCGACTGCTCGGCTTTCGCCAACGGCCCGATGAAGCCAACGGCAGTCACCGAAACCAGGGCAAGAGCGCGAAGGCAGGCGGGACGAATCATGGCAAGGGGTTCCTTTCGGAAAAGTGTGATGTGCGGGCCGGGGCTTGAGACTTGGCCCTGCCGCGCGGCCTTCCTAATTGACGAAGTGAACGCCGGGACGTTTCACCGGTTCCGCTTTATTCCGGGCTGGCGCTAGGCGGGCGTTTTCTCGTTTCAGGCTGATTTCGCCAGAAGCCGTGTTTTCCAATGGACAATCTCATCGCCCTTCCGAACGCCGGGCGCGAGATTCGGATACGTTCTAGAAGATTGCGCCGACGACGAGGAGAATAAAGCCCGTCATGGCCGTGACGATTCGGACAACGTGAAACGCTCCCCAGCGGTCGCGAAGCTGCTGCCAGTCGCCCGGCAGCGTTGGAACCGTCCAGGTTTCGATTTGTTTGACGATAGGAACCTCGATCAGCATGGTGACGAGCAGGGCGACGAGAAACAAGGCGAATCCTATCAAGGTCAGAGAGAATATCTTTGGCTGTTTGTTGTATGAGAGAAGCAGAACCGGAACCAGCGACAACAGAGTGACCGGCATCAGCAGGGTCATGACGGGCGCTATATTCTGGCTCATCCGGCGAACGACTGCGAGAAAAACGTCCGGCTCGAGAGCGCTCATAGATCGGCTCAAAGCCACCCAGGGGCCGCCGAACATTCCCGCGACCAGCGCCGCGAGAACGATGCTGACAAGCTGACAACTCTTTAGAGGCATGATTCTCTCCGCTTGCAGCCGCGCTTCGGTCACCCGATCAGTACGCCTTTTTCATTATTTTTCTCATTTCCTTTGCATGGGTTCAGCATACAGAAGAAACATGAAAAACAGATGAAAGCCCAAAAAAATTTGCGTCGCTTCAGCGCCCGCGCACGCGCCGGGCCATCAAATCCACGACCGGCTGCTCCTGCGTCGCGTTGAACGGGTTTTCGCCGCTCGCCTCGTCGGGCGGCTCCAGCATGGGCGGGAGCGGATGCCCCTGCGCGGCGCGCACCGCTTCGGCGCGTTCGGCCAGCAGGCTCAAACCGTGCAGCACGTCGGTCTGCTCGTCTTCGGTGAAACTCTGCCAGACGGCGTGGAAGACCTGCCGCCGCTGACTATTGGCGATTTCCAGAACGGACTCGCCGAGCGCGCTGACCCGCAAACGGATCACGCGCCGGTCACTCGCATCCGCCAGCCGCTCCACCAATCCCCGCCGTACCAGGCGGTCGGCCAGCTGCGTCACCGTAGATTGGGACACGCTCAGGCGTTCGCTGACATCCTTCATCGTGCTGTCTTTGACGAAATGCACCGTCCACAGCAGGCGAAACTGCGCCATCGGCAGGGCTTCGAGTTCCATCACCGGCTCGTCATCGGAAAGCATGGCGCGCATGGCGCGGAACCAGACGCGCGTAACCGGCGGCTCCTCCCCATGCGTCTTCGAGGAGAAATCAGGGACTTTTCGATCCGCTGTCTTCGCAGGTTTCGGCGAAGAGGCGGGTAGAACCGCCGCCCCCGGCGAAATTTCGCTTTGTTTTTCCTGATTGTTGGGCATTACGGATAGTTTACATAACCGTAGCGTTTTTGTCAAGCGCCTAAACCATCTTTTTTCAAATTATTTTGGCGGCGGGGCGGTTTAATTTTTTCGCGCGGGATTTGGGCGGGTAACGAAATAAAAATTGTTGGTCAAGGGTGGTCAAGTCGCCAGACCAGGCATTGTTCC
>JBBRNU010000248.1:0-6836 GCA_038230115.1 Chthonomonadales bacterium
ATGCACAGACCACCTGCGTGGCCTGCAATGCCAATGCCGCTCCGACAAGAAATTTCAGTGTGCGAAGAAACCCGCTCAGGCGCTTCGTCTTTAGCCCGCGCAGGCGGGCCACGCATTTCAGAACGGGGTTTCAATCCCGTTCGCCGCGTTTCAGAACGGGGTTTCAATCCCGTTCGCCACGTTTCAGAACGGGGATTTATTCCCGTTCGTCCGGCTCGACATTTCAGAATCCCTTCGAGGAACTCATGACGGAATCAACGCCTTCGGCGATACCCTACTTATTAAGCCTGATTACCTTTCTTCCGCTCGTCGGCGCGATTGTCCTCATGCTGATGAAGCGGCCCGCCGACCTGCCCGACACGCACGGACACGGCGGGCCGGGAACGCATGGCGACGACGACCTGCACGGCGAGCCGGACAACACCGCGCCGGTTCCCGCAGACCCGGCGCGCAAGGCGATCAACTTTGTCGCTATCGGGATCGCCTTCATCAATTTTCTGCTGTCGGTCGTCCTGTTCGCGACGTTCAACAGCGGCTACACGAACGCGGTCACGCGCAATATGCAGTTCATGGAAGACCTGAGCTGGATTCGCATGGGCGGCATTGACATCCATTATCGCATGGGCATTGACGGCATCAGTCTATTGCTGATCCTGCTGACGACCTTCCTGATGGTCTTATGCGTGGTGTTCTCTACCAGTACAAAACAGCGGCTCAAAGAGTTCATGGTCTTCTTGCTGTTTCTGGAAACGGGCATGATCGGCGTGTTCTGCGCGCTCGATCTCGTCCTGTTCTACTTCTTCTGGGAAGCCATGCTGATCCCGATGTATTTCCTCATCGGCATCTTCGGTCACGAAAACCGCATCTACGCCGCCCTGAAGTTTTTTCTTTACACCTTCGCGGGCAGCGTCCTGATGCTCCTCGGCATCGTCTCGATTTACCAGCTGACCGGCTCGTTCAACGTTCTGGAACTCTCGAACCACACTGTCACTTCGGCGGCGGGAATGCGGCTGTTCAACGCCAACCCGCAGGCGCTCATGTTCATGTACGCCGCGTTCGCGCTCGCCTTCATGGTGAAAGTGCCGATGTTCCCGTTCCATACCTGGCTGCCGGACGCGCACGTCGAGGCGCCGACGGCGGGCAGCGTGATCCTCGCGGGCGTCATGCTGAAGATGGGAACGTATGGCTTTATTCGCTTCTGCCTGCCCCTCTTTCCGAGCGAGGCCGAGAAAAGCGCCCCGCTGTTCATTGCGCTCGCCATCGCCGGAATCATCTACGGCTCGATTGTCGCCGCCGTGCAGACCGACGCCAAGAAACTCGTCGCGTATTCCAGCGTGGCGCACTTAGGCTTTGCCGTCCTGGGGATTTTCACCTTTACGCGCATCGGCATGATGGGCGCGCTGATGCAGAACATCGCGCACGGCATCGCTACGCCGATGCTCTTCTTCGTGGTCGGAATGCTGTATGAGCGGCGGCACACGCGCGCCATCAGCGAGTTCGGCGGCCTGAAGAAAATCGTGCCGTTCATGGCGGCCATGCTGCTCATCGCGACCCTGGCGAGCGTGGCCGTGCCGTTCTTCAGCGGCTTTGTCGGCGAGTTTCCGGTTCTGCTCGGAAGCTGGACGTCGCAACTTTCCGGGTACGGCCCGACCGCTCTGGCCGCGACCGGCATGATCTTGTCCGCCGTGTACATGCTCTGGTGGTTCCAGCGCCTGATGCTCGGCCCGGTCACGAAACCCGCCAACCGGCATCTGCCCGACCTGACGCGCAACGAGTGGGCGGTTCTCATTCCCCTCGCGGGCATGGTCTTCTGGGTGGGGTTGGGAAGCGATTACTGGACGAGCCGCATGAACACGTCCGTAGACACGCTGATTTCGCCGACGATGGAGCGCATGGATGACCAGCTGCCGGTGACGCGCTTTGTGGCCCGTGACGCGACCGAAGCGAAGTTCCGCCCCAAGCATGTGCCGGAGCGTCCCCCGGTCGCCGCGCCGGTCATGCCCTCGAATGGGCCAGGGCCGGGCGCGTCGAATACGAATAGCGCGCCGCCCGCCGGAACGAACACGCCGCCCGCCGACGGGACAACCCCGACCGGCCCGAATTCCACGTCCCCTGGCGCGAATGGCGGAACCACGCCGCTGCAAAATGGCGAGGGAACCGCGTCCGGCCCCGGCGGACAGCCCGGCGCGGCCTCTACCCCGGCGCAGCCCTCGCCCAATGGAACGGGCGCTCCCGGCCTCGGCAACGGAACGCCCGCGTCGGACACGCCGCAAACGCCGAACGCCAACCCTGCCGCGCCCGACAGCCCCGCTTCGGGCGCGGCTCCGAACGGCGCGCCGCCGAACCCGCCCGCCAATCCTACTTCTCCAGGCGTGACGCCTGCGACGCCGGGAAATTCCAGCGCGCCGGACGCAGGCCGCTCCGCAGCGCCCGCCCCGCCCAATAAGCGCGCCGGACGGCTCGACAAGAAAGCGCTGCGACACGCCAAGCGCGGCGCGACGGAGGTTCACGCTTAACATGACCGATAGCGCCATCAGCCTGGCTGCGAATATGCCCATCCTCATCATTGTGGTGACGGGCATGATTGTGCTGCTCGGCGACGCCTGGTTCGCCTTCTGGCGGCGAAACAAAGTGTACAGTTCCGGCGTCAGCCTGCTCGGTATCGTTCTGGCCGCGATTTCGGCGGTCAGCCGCCTGAGCATTCCCAACATTGATATTCCGGTTTTCAGCGGGGCCATCGTCGCCGACTCTTTCGCCGAAGCCTGCAACCTGATTTTGCTGGTCGCCGCCGCGCTCGCCGTCCTGCTCGCCACGACCTATCTGGAAAACAAGCGGATCAACCTGGGCGAATACTACGTCCTCGTCCTGTTCTCAACGGCGGGTTCCATGCTGATGGCGGCGGCCAACGACCTGATTGTTCTCTTCATCGCGCTGGAAATTCTTTCCGTTTCGCTGTACGTGCTGGCCGGGTTCGCGCGCACGCAGCAGCGCAGCGAGGAGGCCGCGCTCAAGTACTTCCTGCTCGGCGCGTTCGCGGCAGGCTTCTTGCTCTACGGCATCGCCCTGATTTATGGCGGCTCCGGGTCGGCCACGGCAGGCGGAACCACGAACCTGACCCAACTCACCGATTTCCTCAAAACCAACAACACGCCGACCGTGATGATGATGACCGGAATCGCGCTTCTGCTCGTCGGTCTGGCCTTCAAAGCGGCGCTGGTTCCCTTCCACATGTGGACACCCGACGTGTACGAGGGGTCGCCGACTTCCGTCACGGCGTACATGGCGGCAGGCGCGAAAATCGGGGCGTTCGCGGCCCTGATGCGCGTTTTCAGCGCCCTCGCGCCGATTTCCGGCTACTGGCTGATCGCGATCCAAACCCTCGCTGTCCTGACGATGTTTGGCGGCAATATCCTGGCCGTCACGCAGGACAACGTGAAACGTATGTTAGCGTACTCGTCCATCGCCCACGCCGGGTACTTGATGGTGGCGGTTTCGGCCTCAGCGGGCGGGCCGAAAGCGCGCGACGCGGCCTATGGCGCGCTGGCGTTCTACCTGCTGGCTTATACCCTGATGACGATGGGGGCGTTCGCCGTCCTGATCTGGCTGTCGAAGCGCGGGCGGGATTTCCAGACGCTGCGGGATTTGAAGGGGCTGGCGCGCACCGACCCGGCCCCCGCTTACATCATGCTGATCTTCATGCTATCGCTGGGCGGCATCCCGTCCACGATGGGGTTCTGGGGCAAGTGGTTCATTTTCAACGCGACCTTGCAGGCTGGGCAGACCGGGCTGGCGATTATCATGGCGATTGCCAGCGTGATCCCGATTTATTACTACCTTCGAGTCGTCTATATGATGTGTTTCCAGGAGCCGGACAAGAACGCCGTGCGCGAGCGGGCGGACGCTTCGGGCGGCGTGCGACTGTCGGTTTTCGCGACGGTCGGCCTGTCCCTCCTGTTCGGCATTCTGCCCAACCTGATTTACGGCCTGATGCACGCGGCCTCGACCGTGATCCAGCCCTGAGCGCGAACCGTTCCGGCGTCCCCACGCCTCGAAGAATCAAAAAGCCCGCGCGCCTGCACTATGCACCGGCGCGCGGGACTTTTACAGGCCGAGCGAACGGCCATAATACAGAGCGACACCCCCCGAAGGAGTCAGGCGCATGAGTTCCGAAACTCGCAGTGACGTGATCGGGCGCATCATCGGAATGCTGGTTTTTTTATTGGGCGTCGGACTACTGTCGCTGGTGTTTTATATCGCCTACGGCCTGTTCAAGACGCCCTCGGCGGAGGCGCTCGGCCTGAAGTTCACGGGCGACCCGAAGCGCGACCCCGCCGCGCTGACGATTGGCGCGCAGTTCGGCTGGCTGCTGTTCCGCGTCCTCTATCTGTTCCTGATGAGCATCGCGGGGTCGCTGATCGCGCAAAAGGGCGTGAACCTGTATTTCAGCGCGGTGCAGGGGTTCGCGGTCAACGTCACGGGCAAAACCAAGACCGTCGCCCCGCCGGTGTAACAATTCAACCTAACTCCTCGGCCCATCGGGGGCAATACACCTAACCCCCCGGCCCCCTTCCCCACCGGGGAAGGGGGTGACTGGACATCGAGTTTGCGGGGCAAGCGTAATTTCAAGCAAGGTTGGCAGCGCTTTTGCTTCCTTCGGCTTCTCTCCCGTTTTGGGAATAACGCAGGCTTCTTGTTCGATCTCCCCCTTCCCCGGTGGGGAAGGGGGCCGGGGGGTTAGGGTGAATTAAAGAGGTACTACAGCAATCCCGTGCGCTTGCGGATGAGCCATTCGAGCGCGAGGGGGACGAGAAAAAGCAGCAGGAACAACGGGGCGTCCCACAATTCGATCTCCTGCTCGCTTCGCACTTCGAGGGGGTTATTGGGCAGGGAACGCGCCCACAGCGCCAACTGGTCAGGCTGATAATAACGCCCGCCGCCCGATGCCGCCACTTTCTTCAGCAGCGTTTCATCCAGTTCTGGTTTTTGCAGTTCCAGGGCCAGACTCTCCACCACGAACGCCGCGCTCGCCCGCGCCTGCGGATTGACCGGCGACGTCAGCGACACCTCGTAGCGCCCGACCCGATCCGGCTGAATTTGCGCCGTGTACAGTCCCGGCGAACCCGGCGCGGCCTGCAAAACCACTGTCTGCGTCTGCCCGCCCTCGGTTTTCAGGAGGGCGGTGGCGCGGTCGGCTTTGATCGGGCGGTAAAACTCGTTCAGCAGGCGGGCCGAAAGCGTCACCCGCTCGCCCAGCCGATAGTTACTCCGGTCGGCGTTCAACTGCACGTAGCGACTGTTGCCCGGCAGTTCTTTGGGCGTCAGGGTTCGCAAGACCTGCCCCCAGTAGCGATAAAAATAGCGATCCCCCACCCGCCACCGCCACCGCCACGTGCTGTCCACCAGCTGCAAATAGGAGCGTCCCGCGCCCACCGTTTGGGTCGCCACAAGCGGATACGGCCCGTCGGCGTTGCGGCGCGTCGAATGCACGGCGAGAACCGTTGCGCCCGGCTTGGCGCGCGGCACGCCTGCCGCCCAGAACATGCCCGGCAGCGTTTCCCAGACCCGCGCGCTTTCGGCCTCGCTGTCCTCCAACTGCATCACGGCGCTGCGCTTGCCGTCCGGCGTTAATTGCCACTGAAACGGCTCATCGGTCACGATGGGGTCGGGCGAGCCGGTGATGACGACCGGCAAAATCGCTTCGAGCGGCGACCCGGCGTACTCGTGCGGCATATGCTGCTCGCCCGCGATGACAAGGAGGCTGGCCCCCCGATCCTCGACGAACCGCCGCAGACTTTCCAACTGCGCGTCGCTGAAATATGCGCGCGGCACGTCGCCCAGCAGCACGATGTCATACTGAAAGAGGGTCTTTTCGTCGCGGGGAAACGCCTGAATCGTCGTGTTGCCGTTGTCGCCCCGGTCGCCCGACAGCAGCAGGCAGTCGAAATCCAGGCTGGCGTCGCGCAAAATTGCGTTGCGAAGGTAGCGGTACTCGTAACGCGGCTCGTTTTCCACGTACAACACTTTGAGTTTTTTGCTGATGACCGTCTGCACGAACGCGCGCTTGTTGTTGGCGACGGTGATTTCGCCGGCCAGGGGCGCGACCGCGACCGAATAGTAGAACCGGCCCGGCTGCGTCGGCGTGTAGGTGAAGCGGACTTCCTGCTTCTGCTCGTCTGCGCCCAGACGGACGGTCTCGCGCCCGATGACGGCGTTGCCGCGCTGCAGCGTGACGGCGACGACGCGCCCGCGATAGCCGCGCTGCGACAGGGCGGCATAGACCGTGACGGTATTGTTCGTGCGAACCACGTCATCGGCCAGCACGCTCAGAAGGGCGACGTCTTTGGTGCGCGTGGGGTCGCCCAGACCGATGGCGCTGACCGGGACTTTGGCCTGCCGCGCCGAGTCCGCCACGCTGATCGGGTCTTCGCCCAGATTGCTGCCGCCGTCGCTGACCACGAGCGCGCCCGCGACCGGCTGCCCGGCCACGTCGTCGAGCGCGCGGCGCAGCGCGACCCCTAGCTGCGTGGTATCGCCGCCCTGCGCGTCTTTACCGAGGGCGAAGCGATAGGCGGCGCGCTGGCTGGCAGTCGCGGGCAGGGCAAATGAATGCGGGGCGGTGGCGAAGGCGTAGGCGCGCACGTTGTAGCGTTTCGCCAGTTCGGTCAGCAGGCCGCTGTGGTTGAGCAGGCCGTTCGCGCGCTCGAGGCGGGTTTGCCGGTAGACCATGCCCGGAGACAAACCCGCCCCGGACGCTTCCCGCCGCGCGCGTTCGCCGGGCAGTTTCGGGTCGGGCCGCGCCATGCTGTCGGAGGTATCCACCAGGAGGAGAACGCTGG
>JBBRNU010000249.1:0-6830 GCA_038230115.1 Chthonomonadales bacterium
GTTCGGGTCGAACACCCACAGCTTCACAACCGGAACCACGCCCCGACTGGCCGCAATCGCATTGACGAGCGTGCGGGCCACGACCTGCGCCATGTCGCGCCGCTGTTCCGCCGTGATCCAGTTCGGCTGCGCGAGCAAGTTTTCGGTCATGTCCGGCAGCAGAACCGACTGCGCGCCCTTGCGCTTCGCCAGCTGCAAGGCGCTGCCAATCGCCTGCGCGATGACCTGCGGGCTGGAGCGCTTGGTTTCGTCGAAAATCACGGCCAGAACGGTGTTTTTATAGCGGTACTTGGCCCCGCTGCCGATGAAAGCCTGCCCCGGTGCGAGCGGCGCGGCTTTGTTGGCCTCGTACTGGATGGTGTTCGCGCCATAATCACGGGCCATTTTCGCGATGCCGAAGACCATCTTCAGGTCGGGCGCAACCGGCACGATTATCGCCTCGGCAATCGGAATAATCGGGAGTTTGCGCTGCAGAACGAGCAGTTCAATCGTCTGCCCGTCTTTGGTGAGCGTGTAGGCGGGCTTGGCGATCAGGGGAAATGAAAACAACATCGGCGGCATTGACCTCGATTTGACGATGGAAGTTGAGTTAGGCAGTCGGATTATTCGACGGGTTGAAGTTCCGGGTTATCGCAGGCCTGACGCCCGATTTTCGCCATCGGAACCCAATGGCCGTCAATCTTGACACGGACAATATCGGCGGTAAAATCGTTGTTCGTTCCGGTTTCCGAGCAATTCGACAGCAGCGACGAGCCGACGCCGTACACGTCGGCGGGAACGCCCATCGCCTCGAAAGCCCGGATGCGTTCGGGATTGAAGCCGCCGGTCACGGTAATTTTTACATTCCGGCACCACTGCCGGGCGCGCTCGCGCCATTCCAACGGCAGGTTCCAATCTTCATGGGCGCGATCAATGGCGGCGCGCATCAGGAAGCACAGGCGCGGGTTCACGCCGTTGTCCAGCTTTCGGTCGCCCAGCGGCGGCACGCTCACGTCGCGCATCGTGCCGCCGGTATCGGGGCGCACCCCGAACAAAACGAATTTGCGCGCCTCGTCGTCCCGCCCGGCCTCGATCAGCGCGCGGTACTTGCCGAACATCGCGGTCATGACCTTCAGCGACGTGTTCACGCAATCGTTGTCGAAATCCACGAGCGCGATGCGCGGAATGGTCGGCGGCAGGACGGACGCAAAGGCGAGCATGGTTTCCGCCGTATCGCCCAGGAAACAGGCAATCGCGGCGTGCGCGACGGTTCCCCCGCCCGCCCCGCCCCACCAGTCGCCCTGCTCGTCGGTGGAAACCAGGGCATTGGCGTTGTGTCCGTTGCGCGCGTTGTGAGCCTGCACCGCGATATGGTAGGCATACCCGTCCATCGCCTGCAACTCGTGCGCGTCGAAGCGGGCCGGGAAAAACAGCACGTCCTTGCCGCCCGCCGCTTCCAAAACCTGGTAGACGTTGGTCGCGATGCGCGTGCCGCGCGTCAACGCGCCCAGCGTCGGCGTTTCCAGCATGGCGAAATCGCGATAACGTCCGCGCACGCGCAGGACGGGCAGCACGTGGCGCGGGTCGCCGCTATAGGTGACGCACGCGCCGTCCGGCACCGCCTCGACCGAAAGCCGGTCGTAAGTATTGACCCAGGCGCCGCTGTCGTCGAAATAGCCCGTACAGGTTCGCAGCATCGCCAGGGCTTTGTCCACGCCCACGACAATCGAGAGCGGCTTGCGGCGCGTGAACCATTGCATTTCGACTTCGAGGTCGCCGACCGGAACGCTGGCAAGGTCTACGCCCAGATCGCTCAAGTCGGGATTGACGCCTCCGAAGCGATAGCCCTGCCGCGCCAGTTCGGTCAACACCAGGACGATGTTATTGAAATATTTGTCCGAATACCACCCCCGCCGCATCCGCTCCGCGTCCAATTTGAACGTTTCCGTCGGCAGGCGTTGACCATCGAAGACGCTCATGCGCGGCCCCCCTGTGCCAATAAGTATAGCACAGAACCCCGGCGATACCGTTTCACCGTCATCTCGCACGCGCGCTTAAAAGGTTCCATACAGGCGGTCGCCGAAGTCGCCCAGACCGGGCAGGATGTATTTTTGCGCGTTCAAGTCGCGGTCGAGTGCGGCGGTTACGATCTGCAGGGCGGGGAAACTCTCTTGCAAGCGCGCCACGCCCTGCGGCGCGGCCACGATGCACAGCATGATTATGGCTTCTGGCTCGCCGCTCAATACCTGATTGACCGCCCAGGCCGCCGAGCCGCCCGTCGCCAGCATCGGGTCGAGGAGCAGCACGGTGCGGCCCGCCAGATGAGGAAGTTTGCAGTAATAAGAGTTCGCGATGGCCGTTGTTTCGTCACGCTCCAGGCCGACATAGCCGACCGACGCTTCGGGCAGCAATTCCAGCGTGGCGTCCAGCATTCCCAGCCCGGCGCGCAGAACGGGAATGGCGACGACTGGATTTGCTAGCGCCGCGCCGGTCATCTCCTCAATCGGGGTCGTGACCGAAATCGCGCGCGTGGGCAGATTGCGCGTGGCCTCCACGACAAGAATTTGCGTGAGCGCGCGGGTCAGCGGACGGAACTGCTCCGGCGGCGTCGTGTGCGTTCGCAGGCGCGACAAAATCTGCGCGGCGACGGCGTGCTGTAAAACGGTCAGCGGCATAAAAATGACTCCCAGTTGGCGGAACGGACGCTAAACATTCGAGGCAGTCGGGGAATGCCGCGCCGCCGAAGAAACCGGCGGGGGCGGATCGGTCGGCTGACCGTGCGCGGACAGCAGGGCGGCGATGGCGGTCATGACCCGATTCGTGATCTGGTCGCGCGGCGTGTCCGAGGCAAACGTCATCGGCTCGCCAAAAACGACTTTGAGCCGCGTCCGCTTGAATTTTTTGCGGTTCCGGGGCAGCATCTCATAGGTTCCCAGCAGACCGACGGGAACGACGGGGACGCCGCTCTTCTGCACAATCAGGGCCAATCCGGGCTGCCCCGGCTGCAACTTGCCGTCGGGCGAGCGAGCGCCTTCCGGGAACAGCCCGACCGCCTCGCCCTTCGCGAGCAGTTCCAGCGCTTTGCGGAGCATGGCGCGGTCGGCGGTTCCCCGTCGCACCGGCAGCGTGCCGATGCAGACCATCAGGTACGCCGAAACCGGATTCCGCCACAACTCGCTTTTCGCCAATCCCCACATCTGCCGCACCCGGCCAATCGCTGCCCAGCCCATTACCGGGTCTACATAACTGACGTGGTTGGCCGCGATAACGACGCCGCCGGTTTTCGGCACATTTTCCAGCCCGATGACTTGCCAGCGTCCGTACCAGCGAAACCAGAGCCGGGCCGTCGCCGCGATCAGCCAGTGCATAATGACGTGATCCGGGCGGCGTATCGGCGTCCATTCCGGCTCTTTTTTTGTCCGGTCTTTTTTCGGCGCGGCGGGCGCTGTTGCGATTTCAGGTTCGGACATCGGCGTAGGCTTCATGGGCAAAATTTTTGTCGGGTTCTTCCCCGGCCCTTCAGCCGGACGGCAAGTCGAGTTTTACCGCTCTGACAACATAGTATCGGCTCCGCGCTCCCGCCTCTTCCACCCGCCGCAACATTTCCGCGCCACTGGAACTCTGCTGTAACCCTGCGCGCTCGTTCAACGCAGAGTTTGCCGTTTCCTCCTGATGGCTGTCAGGCGAGCAGGATACACGAGCCGGGCGCGGACAAGTAAATAGGGCGGACAAATTGTCCGCCCTGCTCGCCAAATCTATAGGCGCTGCTAAGCGCCGTGCAATCCATCCGCCTGCCAGGAGCGAAAAGACGTCAAACAAATAATCAATTTTGCGATTGACGCGATTTGCGCTCGCCTGGTAAGGAGTATTCAACGCTCACTTCGGGGCGGCAGTCGCATTTCTTTCGCCATTGTGTATGCGATTCTCAGGCGCATCGTTGGAGACTTTGACCGTGTACAACCCGTTTGTCGTCGCGCGTCTGTAAACGGGCGACCCCGGCGGTGAAACTCCCGCGCGCATGAATTTCTCTGGATGTTGCTGCAAGATGGTTTCCACGACCTCCTGAGCCAACCCCGTTTCCCGCACGATGCCTCCGACCGTCCGCATTTCCGAGTCAGGACTGCTGAATGCCTGTTCGATTCGGGTCAGGGCGCTGCTTGCGGCTTCTGTGGTTTGATTAACGGACATGAACCTTATCTCTGTTGAGAATTGCCTCCGCTCGATTTTTACGCGCCAGCGGAACCTATGCTATGCAAAAGAATTGCAATGACGTCCTCTGGCGTTGATGAAGAACGAGTGGCCCGCACAGAATCTGCCTCGCGCGCCGTAATTTTCAAGTCAGACAATGCAGATTCTACACTGACGTTTGCGGGCGACGCCTGATTTTGCCTCGTTTGTTCTATAGCTTGGACAGCGGCTTCACGCTCCGAATCGCTTTGGCCTCCGAACTCCAAATGTGACATGAAACGCTGTTGCACATCACTACGCTTTGTTGGAAAGAGAGGTTTCGTTTTCAGCCGCTCTCGCAAGTCTTATACCCTCATTATAGCGCCGTTCAAGCGGAAGCGGGCGGCGAGAAGGCTTCCCGGCAGCGCGCCAAAATTCGCCCGACCACGGCGTCAATGCTCAGGCCGTCGGTCGGCAGGAGCAGGGCGTCGGGAGACTGAACGAGTGGCGAGTCGGGGCGCTCCGTATCGCGGCGGTCACGGGCGATTTGCTCGGCCAGCGTTTGCGCGTAATCGGCGGGCAGGCCGCGCCGCTCCCGTTCCTCGACCCGCCGCCGGGCGCGCTCTTCCGGGCTGGCGGTCAGAAAAATCTTTACCGGGGCGTCGGGAAAAACCACGCTGCCGATGTCGCGCCCTTCCAGAACCACGCCGTGCGCGTCCGAAGCGGCCAATCGTCGCTGCTGCGCCACCACGACGCGCCGCACGTCGGGCAGGGCTGAAATCGTCGAGGCGAGGCTGGCGACTTCCGGCGTGCGGATTGCGAGCGTAACCTCTTCCGCGCCGAGCCGAACCGCCTGCGCGCCGTCGGGCGTCAGCGGGCCGAAAGCCAGAGGCATCGTTGCGGCTAAAGCGGCCAGACGCGGCGCGTCCTGCGCCGATACGCGCTCTTTCAGCGCGCACAAGGCGACCGCGCGGTACATCGCCCCCGTATCGAGGTAAGTAAAGCCCAGCGTTTGGGCCACGCGCCGCGCGACCGTGCTTTTGCCCGCTCCAGCAGGCCCGTCAATCGCCACAATCATCGTCACTGGCCCGCCTCCTTCATTTTCCGCCCCGGCAATTTCGGCGAACGCGCCGCGTTTTCCTGCCCGTTCCAGACAATTGGCCGTTTTCGACCACAAACACAGGCAAATAGAAAATTTCTCACAAATTGCCCTGAGTTTGGTAGGAAATCGGGCCAGAATAGGAGAAAAGTTGGTAGAATCCCTATGGCGCGATTTTGATGTTTCGCTTCAACGTCTTCTGGCGTTTCGATTCACCTCGTCTGCGCTTACAACGCCCTTTTTATTCCTTATTTCAAGTTCAGGAGACTGGCTTCATCATGTCACCGATTTTGACTCCCGCCCAGCGCGCCGCTTCCGCCCTCCGACGCGCCGAAAAAGCCCTGCGGAACTGGCAGGACGACCCCAACAGCCCGCGCAACGACGTCAACAAAATGCTGGCAATCGTGGACGACCTGCGCGGTTGGGTGCAGGCGCACGTTCTGGCCGACATCGAGCGCGCCGAACATCGCCTGAAAGAGAAAGCCGCCCCGCCGCAAAACCTGCCGTCTTCTCACCCGCAAACAAGGCCGCAGCCGATGCCGCGAACCATCGCGCCCGGCATTGCCAGCGCGCTCAATGTCCCCGCCGACCAGCAGACGCTGTGAGCGCCCTGCCCTTCACCCTCCCGCCGTTTCGTGACCGAACCGACTGCCCGCGCGCCCATCTGGAATGGGGGCCGCGCGGGGCGCGTCGGGCTGCGGCGCGCGGCGACATCGTGGTGATTGTAGACGTCCTGCGCTTTTCCACAACGACCGTGACGGCGGTGGAACGCGGCGCGATTGTCTATCCCGGCGCGACGGGCAGGGAAGATGATAGCGAAACTGCTGCGGAACCGGCGCGGCGCGACGAGGCCGAAATCGCCGGACGGACTGCCGAAGTGTTTGTGCAGACTGCCAGGCTCGCCGAGCCGTCCGAAGAAATTCCCGCCCCGAACCGCCCCTCGCTTTCTCCGCGCTCCTGTCTCGACCTCGAACCGGGAACGCGGCTGATCCTCGACTCGCGCAACGGCGCGGCCTGCTGTCGCCTGGGCCGGGCAGCCCCTCTCTTGCTCGTCGCCTGCCTGCGAAACGCCCGCGCCACCGCCCGGTTCGTCGCCCGCCAACTCGAAGCCTCCTCTCTCTCGCTGACAGTCGTGGCCTGCGGCGAGCGCTGGACAGACGCGCTTGCGGACAAAGCAGGCGACGAAACGGAGGGCGACCTGCGCTTCGCCGTCGAGGATTATCTGGGCGCGGGCGCTATTCTATCTGAACTTTCCTGCCCGCTGGCCTCGGACGCCCACGTCTGCGCCCGCGCTTTTCAAGCCTGCCTGACTTCTCAAACAAACGAATTCTCACTTGCCGCGCTCCTGCACGATAGCGCCAGCGGGTTGGAACCGCGCGAGCGCGAACTAGGCGAAGATGTCGCCTTTGCCGCTGAACTAAATCGGAGCGAAATCGTCGTGATTCAGCAGGGCGAAGGCTTGATTCGCGCCGAAATGAAGGTATAATGGATTCGAGTTCCTCGTTAGCCTGTTCGCGCAATATTAGCCAGCCCGCGTCATTATCGCCCGCCGTCGCAATGCTTGCTTGACAACGCATTAACGAGA
>JBBRNU010000250.1:0-6824 GCA_038230115.1 Chthonomonadales bacterium
GATTTCCCAGCGCGGTGTAGACATAGGTTGTAGTAACCTTGGTCGGTCCATTGACCGAGTTGGGAGCCGGAACGCTGACCGAGCGCAGCCGCCCCTTGGTTTGCAGGACGCCGCCCACGCTGGTCGCGCTGTCGTAGTAGGCGAAGGTAGTAGCCTGCCGGGGCTGCGCTAGCCCCGTGCCTTCCTGAACGCTGGTCAATTGCCCCAGCGGAAAGGCGTTGACGTTGTAATCGTAGCTGTAGGTCGTCGTCGCGCTGCGCGGCGTCGTCTTGGTCAGCAGGTGACCGAATTGATCCCACGTGTACTGCCACGTATGACTGGGGTTCGCGCCGTCCGTGACGGAAGTCGGTTGGTAGGGGTCGGCCGCGCTGCCATACGCAGCGGTTTTGACGATGTGGTTATTGCCGTCGGTGCGGGTCGTCTCGTTCATGTTGGCGTCGAAGCCGACCGTGTAGGCGAACGTCACGCCCCCGCCCGTCGTCGTCACCTTCGTGAAATTGCCCGTGCCATTGAGCGTCTGTACGCCGCTGGCGTCTACCGAGGTGAAGGTGCGCGTGTAGCCGTTGGCGTCCACGACACTGTCCACGTAGCAGCTGCCGTTGATGTAGTTGATGGTCGCCGTCGAAGCGCTGACGCCATCGGCGGGAGACGGCGCGGTCAGCGTGTGCAGGAACGGAACCATCGGCTTGGTAGTTTGGGCATTTTGCGGCGGGGCTTCGGTATTGATATAGTTGTCAGCGGTCGTTCCCCACCCCTCGCCGCTGTTGTAGTTCTGGTAGCCCAAGTACCACCGATCCGCCGTCATGAGCGAAGCGGCGGGGCTGGTGTAGGGCGTCGTCGCCGCGCTGTCCATGATCTTGGAAACGTGGTCGAGTTCGACCCAGGCGGGTGCGCCGGAGTTGGTGAGCGTGTGAATGCTGGATTTGTAGAAAACGGCGCGGTGGTAGCAATCCACGACCGAAGTGATGGCGCCAAAGAGCAGGCCAGGGTTGCCGTTGCGGTTGATGGTCAGCAACGTCTTGTTGTTCTTGTCTTGAATGGACGACAGCAGCGGCATGGCGTGGCTCAGGGCGTCCGCGCCCCCAGCGTAAAGGAACTTGAGAGCGTTACCGTCAATATCGAGCTGCTGCGCCAGGGCGAAGTATTTGTAGCCGCCCTGAAAGTTCGGATCGATCGCAGCGAGCAGCTTACCGCTGACCCACTTCGTGTGATTGGCGAAGGTGATGGTGTAGAAGTAGTTGTTCGCGGCGTCAATGTCCCACTCGATCCGCAGGGGCGCGCCGCTGGTGGTCGGGGTGCAGACAACGGGTTGCGCGAGCGTGGGCGTGCCGCTGGCCGTGAACGCGATGACCGCGCCATTGGGGAAAATCAGTTTGCCGTTGGTGTAGGAGGCGGGCAGACAGACGGCGACGTTGTAGTTCTGCGACCAGCCGACGCCGAAGTCGCTGCACTGATAGGGGTCATAGATGTTGGTGGCGTCAGGACTTCGCAGGCTGTCGTAAAGGCGGCTCCAGACGATGGACGGCCCTACCGGATTGTAAACCGTGAGGTCGGCAACCGGCGTATATTCTTCTTCCCGCGTCGCCAGGTTGACCGGGTCGTGCTGCGCCCCGCCCCCGGTCGTCGAACAGCTCATGGGGGGATGATGGCCTGGCCCGCCCTTCAGTCCCCATAACTTGGCCCCGCTCGGCGGGGGGACGCTGTAGAGATACGCCCATTGCTCGGTCAGGATGGCGTGGCTCTTGAGCAGCCCGATCAGGCGCGCGTACTGCGCGATCCCCTGCAAATGCGTCGCGCCCTGCGCCGCCAGCTGAATGCCGCCCGCTTTCGCCGACTGCATGGCGACCAATTGCCCCAAGGCTTGATCCAGCGCGCCGCCCCGCTCGCAGACCGACAGGAAGGTGTCGGCGTTGAGCATCCGCCACTGCTTCCACGTCAGGTTGACCCGGCCCCCCGGCCAGGCTCCGCAGTCCGAGCAGAGATAGGACACGCCTTTTTTGCTGGCGTCCACGACCGCCACGAAATGGTCATGCTCCACATATGCCACCAGCGGCTTGGGCAGGGCGATCAGCCCCTGTTCGTCAGCGGTTGCGACCCGCGCCGACACGCCGAGTTTCTTAGCGGCGTCGAGCAGGTCTTGGAGGTTGTTGCCTTCGCCGGTGACGCGACACTTCGCCAGGAGCGCGGGCTTGTCGAAGGGGCGATGCAGGGCGCGCAGACAGGTCGCCAGGGCCGCGACGCCGCACAGGGGATCGAGGCGGGGCGGTTCGGGAATGCCCAGGGCGGCGCGTTCCGCATGGTAGCCCGCGCAGGTTCCGGCATGACGCTGCCAGAGGGCGGCGTTGCGCTGCGAGTAGCCGCGCAGTCGGACGGTGGGGGTAATCAGCCTGGCGAACGCGCGAGCCGCTTCCGAGTAAGCGCCTTCATAGTACAACGTTTCGGCGGTGTCATAGGCGGCGAGGCCGTAGAGGGGCGCGGCGGGCGCGGCTAATTGCTGCACGCGGAGGAAGTGCCAGCTGGCACGGGCGGGCTGCTCGTTAGCGGCCAGTTCCCATTCGCCCAGCCACAAATGCCGCAGAGCCATTTGTCCGGCAGGAAGGGTTTCCACCCCGGCCCGCGTTTTCAACCCGCGATGCACGTCCTGTTTCCAGGCATTGACCTGCTGGGCGGAAACCGGACGGGCCAGGTGTCCGACCTCGTCGAGCAGCGTTACGGGAACGAGCGCGGGGGCCGGAGAGATCGGAGAGATGATCGCAGGCGAGTGCGAAGGCGAAGCAGAAACGGCAGGCGGCGCGAGGAAGGGAGCAAAGGCGGTCAGGGCCGCGTTGCCGCTCGCCGCCAAGCGAAAGGCCGACTGCGCCAGATGGGTCAGTTCGATGCGCAGCGTATCTTCCAGCGGCTCGGAAAAGCTGGAAGAACGCGCCCTCTTGGGGGACGGCTGCGCGAGCGCCATAACCGGCGCGGCCAGGACGAAGTTCCAGGTGAACGTCAGAACCGTAATGGCCGCCAGCCGTCGCAGCCAGCGTGGATGCGAAGCGCGGTAGGGCTTGGACAGAGGCGAAGCAAGCGGAAAGAGAGAACGAAACAGGGCAGGGCGAAAAGCCCCGGCGCGCACGGGCGAACTCCGAAACATGAATGCCTCCCTTCCGGTTGAGAAACCGGAAAAAGAACAACCGAAGACATCACACAACGGCGCACAGAGCGGACTGCTATGTCATTGGGAAGAGAGAAGGAGGCAGAGCAGAAGAGGTAAGTTGTGGGCCAGAACAGCGGCCTGGCGAAAGCATAACATAACTGCCAGTTCTTGTCAAGGGGGTTGGGCGAAAATAATTGTTAAAGTTTTGTTAAGGAAGACGTTCGCGTTCCGCGCAGCCACTTTGCCACCTGGCACAGCCCGCATTTGCTGCTCCTGAGTGTCTCGAAACGCATTGCGCCATGCAAGAAGGAAGACTTTGATTTTGAGACAAGTTTAGGCACAGAAAAAGCCCCGTTTCCGGGGCTTCTCAGGGGGTCGGCGGAAGTGTCTCAGAATCGAGGGGATACTGCTGGTAAATTCTGAACGGGGCGAGCAAGGGTAGAATAGCTCCAATTCTGTGTTGCAAGAGTGAAACCATGTCCCTGCCCGTCCACCCGGTTGAACCCGTTCCTGAACCGACCGTTCGCATTGCACGCGCCGCTTTCCGCAAGGGCAACCTCTACCTACGTATGCGGGATGAGTTGGGCGTCCTCTTTAACGACACCGACTTTGCCCGCCTGTATCCGCAACGCGGGCGTCCGGTAGTGTCTCCCTGGCGACTGGCTCTGGTAACGGTCATGCAGTTCGTCGAGAACCTCTCCGACCGCCAAGCCGCCGATGCGGTGCGCGCCCGCATTGATTGGAAATATGCCCTCTCTTTAGAGCTGGACGATCCTGGCTTTGATGCGTCCGTGCTTTGCGAGTTCCGCGCCCGCCTCGTAGCAGGAGGGGCCGAGGAGCGGCTTCTGGACAAGCTGCTGGAGCATTTCCGAGACAAGCAATGGCTTAAGGCGCGCGGTCGCCAGCGTACCGACAGCACCCATGTTCTGGCCGCCATTCGCACCATGAACCGCCTGGAATTGGTGACCGAGACGATGCGCGCCGCTTTGAATGAACTCGCGACGCTTGCTCCACAATGGCTCGGCAATGTGGCCTCGGAGCCGTGGCGCCGCCGCTACAGCCAACGCGCCGAACAGACCCGACTGCCCCACGGGGAGAAAGCCCGTCAGGAGTATGCCCGCTTGGTCGGCGAAGATGGGCGTTTACTCCTCAACTTGCTGGAGGAACACCCCCATTTGCAGGCGCTCGCCTCGGTGCAAACCCTTCAGCAAGTCTGGGAACGTCACTTCGCGCGCTCCGAAACCGGCGGCTTGCTTTGGCGTCCCGATGCCGAACTGGCCCGTGCCGCGACGGCTATCGAATCTCCCTATGATACCGAGGCGCGCCACAGCAACAAACACGATCTTTCCTGGACAGGTTACAAAGTGCATCTGACCGAGACCTGTGATCCTGAACTGCCGCGCCTCGTCACCCATGTGCAGACTACGGTCGCTACCACGCAAGACGTGAGTTGTACTGCGGCCATTCAACAAGGACTGGCAGACAAAGACTTGCTGCCCGCTCGCCACCTGGTGGATGCGGGCTATGTGGATGCCGACCTGCTGGTGAGCAGTCAGCAACAGCGCCAGATCGAACTGTTTGGCCCTACACGCTTTAATCCGAGTTGGCAGGCGCGCGAGGGAGGATATGATCAGGCGCAATTCACCCTGGATTGGAAGAAGCGGCAGGCGACGTGTCCTGAAGGCAAGGTCTCGACGTATTGGCGGGAATATAACCAAAAGCCGGATAACCGCCCTATTGTGACGGCACGCTTTTCTCCGCACGATTGTTTGACCTGTCCTGCGCGGGCCAAGTGTGTGCGCTCCGAAGCGGGCCGTCCCCGCGCCTTGCTCTTGCGTCCTCAGGCGCAGCAAGAAGCCTTACAACAGTCGCGTCACCAGATGAGTTCCCCGGCAGGGCGTCAGGAATACCGAAAGCGCGCGGGAATAGAAGGAACTCTCTCCCAAGGCGTGCGCCGCAGTGATCTGCGCCATGCGCGTTATCGCGGGTTGGCGAAAACGCACCTGCAGCATGTGGCGACGGCCGCGGCGCTCAACATCGTGCGGGTCGTCAATCACTTGGACAAGAAACCGCTAGCCCATACGCGCGTGTCGCGCTTTGCCCGCTTGACGGCCTGAATTTACCAGCAGTATCCGAGGGTTTGCGAGACAGCAGGAAATGGAGTGAACAGCCGCGAAGGAGCGGTTAGCAAAGAATGCAAAGGAGCGCCAGCGCGTGAACCAGGGCGAGTACTTCAACGACAAGAAGCAGGGACTGTGGATTACCTACTATGATCCTCCCCCGCTTTGGTGGACAGGTAGTTAAGCAGCCATACGCCTCTGTTGTTGCTGTTGATATTGTCGTTCGAACGCTTCGGGACTGAGATAGCCCAGCGTGGAATGACGGCGTTTCCGGTTGTACCAGACCTCGATCCAGCGGAAGAGCATGCTGCGCGCCTCCTGTCGGGTCGCAAAGTAAGTGCGATGCACCAACTCACGTTTGAGCGTGGCGAAGAAACTTTCCGTCGGTGCGTTGTCCCAGCAGTTGCCTTTACGGCTCATGCTGCACACAGCTCCCGCCTTTTGGAGGGCGGCTTGGTAGTCGCCGCTGGCGTACTGGCTACCCCGATCACTATGACAGAGCAATCCGGCAGCAGGTTGCCTGCCCACCAGAGCCATGTTCAAAGCCGACAGAACCAGGCGGCGCTCCAGCGTCTCTCCCATCGCCCAGCCCACGACGCGGCGAGAGAACAGATCGAGCATGACCGCCAGATACAGCCAGCCTTCGCCCGTGTGGATGTAGGTGATGTCTGCCCCCCAACGCGCATTGGGCGTTTCGACCGAGAACTCCCGGTCGAGCTGATTTTCGGCAATCGGCAGGGCATGGTTGCTATCGGTCGTCACGACAAAGCGCTTGGCCGTCACTGCGTACAGGTGAGCCAGATGCATCAGGCGGGCAATGCGCTTCTGGGAACAGGCGACGCCTTGCTCCTTGAGTTCGTGATAGATGCGCGGACTGCCATACGATTGGTCGCTGTCTTCATAAACCGTTTTGATCTGCTCGGTTAATTGCGCGTTGGCTTGCGCCTGCGCGCTCGGCGGACGTTTGCGCCAGGCATAATAGCCGCTGCGGCAGACCGCCATCACCCGACACAGTGCGCTGAGCGCGAATTGCCCCTGATGTTGCTGTATGAATTGGTATCTCACCGCGGGGCTTTGGTGAAGATACCCACTGCCTTTTTTAGGATTTCGTTCTCCTCCTTCACGCGCGCTAGTTCGCGTTGAAGTTGGGCGAGTTCGGCGTCGCGCGGATTACCGTTGCCGGGAAAGGGATTGTCCGGCGTTTTGTCCACCTGCAATTTCCAGCCCTGCAAGGTGTTGTCGCTGATGCCCAAGTCACGGGCCGTAGCGGCGATGTTGCCGCGTTCCTTGGCGAGCCGGACGGCGTCGCGTTTGAACTCTTCGGGGTAGACTTTGCGTTCTGCCATGAATGTCCTCGCTTTCTGGTTTAGAGTTTACCGCGAGGCCAGGCTTGTTAACTTACTGTCTGTGTATTCGATGGAAGACCATTGTTCTCGCGGGTAAACACGCCAGGCAAGCCTTGTAGGGCAGCGGCTTTCCACGCGCTGATCTGGTTAGGATGCACTTCATGCTCGCTGGCAAGTTGGGCGATGGTTTTTTCCTCGCGCAAGGCTTGCAGCACGATTTGC
>JBBRNU010000251.1:0-6812 GCA_038230115.1 Chthonomonadales bacterium
GCCGCCCCTTGCCGCCCGCCTTTCCGCCCCGGCAGGGTAGCACGGCAAAAGCGAAAAGTCAAGGCGCGCGAACCAGATTGTTCCTATTCTGGCTTCGTTTTCGGCGCGCGAAGAAATGCGGGCTGCCCCCTGCGCCAGCCCTGCGCGCCAAAACAGGCAAAAAAAGACCGCAGAAACGCCCTTTATGTTTCTGCGGCCAATAAATCCTCATCTTTCCACTCATTGAAACAGCCAAAATCCCGCCCGCGTTCCCGCCCGCGCGTTGTTTTGCGGGTTTTTGGGAAAATAATTTTGCGTTCCCCCGGTTTCACGGACAGGGAACAAATCGCCCGCCAATTCGCTCTATTGCTGCGAGAGTCCGGGCGCGCTCGAGCCTCGGAGCCGCGCGGGAAAGGAAGAATTGTCATGTGCGGACGCTACACGCTGCATCATACGTCGGAGCAGGTGGCAATGCGCTTTGGGGTGACCGAAGTCGTCAGCGCGCCGACCGCCCGCTACAACATCGCGCCCACGCAGCCCGTCGCCGTTATCACCCGACAGGCCGACGACCGCCGTCTGCTGGACGCTTTTCAGTGGGGGTTGATTCCGGCGTGGGCCAAAGACCCCGGCATCGGTAACAAGATGATTAACGCGCGGGCTGAAACTTTAGCCGAAAAACCCTCCTTTCGGCAGGCGCTCGCGCGCCGTCGCTGCCTGATTCCCTCGGACGGGTTTTACGAGTGGAAGAAGGAGGGCGACGCGCGCCAGCCGATGCATATTCGGCGGCAGGATGGCGACCTGTTCGCGTTTGCCGGGCTGTGGGAAACATGGCGGCAGGCGGACGGCGAACCGCTAAGAACCTGCACGATTATCACCACGACCCCCAACGCGCTCATGGCCGACATCCACAGCCGAATGCCCGCCCTCCTGCGTCCGGAAGACGAGGCGCTCTGGCTCGACACGCGCGAAACCGACGTGGCCGCGCTGTTGGGCGTTCTCCATCCCTACCCGGAAACCGAAATGGAAGCGTTCGCCGTGTCGCGCCGGGTCAACGCGCCCGTCGTGGACGACCCCGCCCTGCTCAACTCGCTGTAACGACGCGCCCGTCCCCGAAGCGGCAAGAACCTTTGCGACCGTTTGACGTATCCGAAACGAGAGCCGGGGTCTGCGCGAAAGCCGATGACAGTTGTCGGCTTCCAGCGCAAAAACCGCCTCCGTATTGGAACGCCTAATTATAAACATCAGACAGGGAGAGAACACACCGCATGGAAAGCACTCGAAGAGATTTTCTTCAAAACAGCATCGCGCTTGCGGGCGCGGCAGGCCTGACCTTGAAAGGAACCGCCGCCAACGCAGCGGAAACGGAGACCGCAATACCCGCCGTTGAAGGAACGCCCGCGCAGGCGAACGCACCCGACGCCACTATGGACGCCAAAACGCAAGACCTCGCCGCCGTCACGACCGACGATAAACTGCCCCTCACTACCAATATCGGCCAGCCCGTCAGTACGGATCAAAACTCGCTGCGGGCGGGCGAGCGCGGCCCGACCCTGCTGGAAGATTTCGTGCTGCGCGAGAAAATCCAGCACTTCGACCATGAGCGCATCCCAGAGCGCATCGTTCACGCGCGCGGCGCGGCGGCGCACGGCTATTTCCAGGTCTATCAGCCGCTGGCCGACCTGACGACGGCCAAAGTTCTGAATGACCCGGCGGCCAAAACGCCCGTGTTCGTGCGCTTTTCCACGGTCGCCGGGTCGCGCGGGTCGGCGGATACGGCCCGTGACGTGCGCGGCTTCGCCGTCAAAATGTACACTGCGGAAGGCAACTGGGACATCGTCGGCAACAATATTCCCGTGTTCTTCATTCAGGACGCCATCAAGTTTCCCGACCTGATTCACGCCGCCAAGCCGGAACCGAACAACGAGATTCCGCAGGCCGCGACCGCGCACGACACGTTCTGGGACTTCATTTCGCTGACGCCCGAATCCATGCACATGATCATGTGGATCATGAGCGACCGCTCGATACCCCGCAGTTTCGGCATGATGGAAGGTTTCGGCGTTCACACGTTTCGGTTGGTCAACGCGCAGGGCAAATCCACGTTCGTCAAGTTCCACTGGAAGCCCGTCCTGGGCGTCCATTCGCTCGTCTGGGACGAAGCGCAGCAGATCGCGGGCAAGGACGCCGATTTCCACCGCCGCGACATGTGGGAGGCCATCGAGCAGGGCCATTTCCTGGAATGGGAACTGGGGCTGCAAATGATTCCCGAAGGTGAGGAGAGCAAATTCGATTTCGACATCCTCGACGCCACCAAACTGTGGCCGGAAGAACTGCTGCCGGTGCGTCGCGTCGGCAAAATGACGCTGAACCGCAATCCCGACAACTATTTCGCCGAAACCGAGCAGGTCGCTTTCAACACCACCAACATCGTGCCGGGCATTGATTTCAGCGACGACCCGCTCCTGCAGGGCCGCAATTTTTCCTATCTGGACACGCAGCTCAGTCGCCTGGGCAGCCCCAACTTCACGGAACTGCCGATCAACCGCCCGACCTGCCCCGTGTCCAACAACCAGCGCGACGCGCACATGCGCCATACCATCAACAAGGGGCGCGTGTCGTACACGCCTGCGTCGCTGGACGGACATACGCCGGAAGAGGCGACGCCCGCGCGCGGCGGGTTCATCTGGCGCACGAGGGCGAATGATGA
This sequence comes from Chthonomonadales bacterium, assembly GCA_038230115.1. Lineage (GTDB taxonomy): Bacteria > Armatimonadota > Chthonomonadetes > Chthonomonadales > Chthonomonadaceae > JBBRNU01. Next base: position 2,687 of record JBBRNU010000251.1, read on the forward strand.
CCTATCACCCGCGACGCCCGCGCGCGGCGGGTTCATCAGCTACCGCGAGACGGTCAGCGGGCCGAAGGTGCGCGCGCGCAGCAAATCGTTCGATGACCATTACGGGCAGGCCAAACTGTTCTGGAACAGCATGACGCCCCCGGAGAAAGAGCATATCGTCAAAGCGCTGCAATTCGAGTTGAGCAAAGTGGAGACCAAAGCGGTGCGGCAGCGGATGCTGGGGCATCTGGCGAAAATCAACGATATGCTCGCCGGGCAGGTCGGCGCGGCGCTGGGCGAAACCCTGGCGGGCGGTCGCGCCCCTGCCAAACCGAGCGGAACCGCCGATTCGGTCGAGGAAACCAACGCGCTCGCAAATGCGACCTCGCCGACTACGGCGTCGGGCGGCGTCCAGAAATCCAAAGCGTTGAGCATGGCCGAGCAGCCCGCCAGCGCCAAAGCCCGCAAAGTGGCGATTCTGGTGGACGCGGGCGTGGACGCCGCGCAGGTCGAGGCGATGCAGCAGGCGCTGCAGGCGGCGGGGGCGAAGGGCGAAATCGTCGGCCCGCACCTGGGAACGATTGCCGGCAAAAACGGCGCGAGCGTGGAGGCCGTCAAAACGTATGCCAACAGCAGCCCGGCGACCTACGACGCCGTGTACGCGCCGGGCGGTTCAAGCGCGGGCAGTCTGAAGCAAAAGGGCGACGCCCACGTCTTTCTGGCCCAGACCTACAAGCATGGCAAGGCGATTGCAGCGACGGGCGAGGGCGTGGACTTGCTGGCGGCGGCGCTGCCCGAAGGCGCGACCCTCAACCAGATGGGTGTCGTCGCCGAGCGGGACGGCGCGCAGCGCGGCGCGGCGATCCAGAAGTTCGTCGCCGCCATCGGCCCGCGCCATTGGGGACGGCCCGCCCTGGAGCGCGTATCCGCCTGACGCCCCGATTCGCCGCGCAACGCGAAAGCCCGCCGCCCTGGAGAACTCCGGGGCGGCGGGCTTTTGTTTTGAGCGGCACGTCCGGCATTCCATCATTCCTTTGCTCCTTTGCAGGAGGCGCAGGAATTCCGCCGCGCGTCGCGAACGTTATAGGCGTAGAAAATGCTTCAAAAGCAAATCTATTGGATAGCAGGGAGTCCGGGAAACGTCTATCCGCTTTTTCCTATTTCAATCGAGGAACCCGAAGCGAAATGTACCGCTACCATGAATTTACGCCCGCTCCGGCATTCCAGGAGACTGTCGAACGCTACTGGACGCTGGAAGTTCTTCAGGATCATCCGCACATCGTCGTTCCCGACCCCTGCGTTGATCTCATCTTGTTCTGGCGCGGACGCGAACTCGAAGCGGCCAGCGTGTTCGGCACGATGACAAAGCCGCGTTGGGTCACGCTTCACGCCGGCCAGTTTCTCTGCGGCGTTCGGTTCCTGCCGGGTATGTTTTCCGCCAGTCTGCCTGCCGTTGTTCCTGACCTGACCAATCGCGTGGTCGCTCTCGATACATCTGAATCTAAGAAGAGGGCAACTGCAGTTGCCCTCTTCTTAGTTGCCCTCTTCTTTCGTCTCGCTTTTCTCCCATCTCTTTTGCTACTGGCGTTCGCCTGCTCGTTGAACGGGCTGCCATTCGGTTCCGCCGCGCCGTTCGCCACGCGCTGTTCGTGGTATAATGCCTGCATGGAGACCTCGCAGAAAACCGTCCCGCAGATCATCGTTATTGCCGGGCCGAACGGGGCGGGAAAGTCCACGCTTGCCGCGACGTATATACCGCCGTCCGTTCCATTTCTCAACGCAGATGAAATCGCGAAGGGATTGACGGCGGAAGAAACCCCAAATAAAGACGTGATGGCGGGCCGAATCATGCTGCGGCAACTGGACGAACTGGAAGCGCAATCGGCCAGTTTCGCGGTGGAAACCACGCTCGCAAGCCGCTCGCTCGCCCCGCGCATTACGCGCCTGCAAGCGAGCGGCTACCGCTTCCGTCTGATTTACGTGTGGGTTCCCAACGCAGATTTATCGGTGCAGCGCGTGGCCGAGCGTGTCCGGCGCGGCGGACACCATATTCCCGAAGACGTGATTCGCCGACGCTATGAGGCCGGACTGCGTAATTTCTTTCAAATCTACGCGCCGCTGGCAGACAAGTGGGCGCTTTTCAACAACTCTGTCCTGGGCAGGCCGCAGGTTGTGGCGCGCGGCCTGAAACAGATGCGAGACCCGAACCTGTGGATGCGACTTTATGAGGAGAATAGGCGATGACACACACTATACCCAATCTGGCGCAACCCTCTCTGCGTAGCGCCGGGCTGGAATGGGAAGAAGCTCTCTCTGAAGACGACGCGGCGATTGACCGCGCCTTTGCGTACGCCGTGCGCGAAGCCCTGCTGGATCACAAGCGGGCCGGAAACCCGGTCGCAATCTGGGCCGACGGCAAGGTGAAAATCGTGCCGCCGGAAGAGATTATTCTGCCGGAAGAAGCCGAATAGCCAGCCAGAATTCCGCCAGCGTTCGAACTGCGGTCGTTTCGTCCGCATTGCGGGCATTGAAACAACGCTACTGTGAGGGCCGGTAAAATTATCTTTTCGTCTCGGTGGCTAAGAATTTTGTTGAGCCTGTGTCTGGTGGCGAGCCTGTGGCCCGGATCGCCCCGGATTGCGCCTGCCCATGCCGCCACGACAAAAGGTTCTGCATCGGCCCCGCGCGCCTGTTGCTGCACGCCGGGCCTGTGTCGCATGACAGCCTGCCCCGGCAGCCCCGTCGCGCGTCCAGGCCAATTCGCTTCGTGCGCGACGACCCAATGCCACACGCGCCCGACTCCGGCTGCTTTCCCCGCGCCGCCCGACAAAAGCCTGGCCTTCCTGCCTTCCGTTCCCGCCCTCGGTTTCGCGCCCCGGATTGCGGCCCTTCAACCCGTCGCTTCGGTCCGCTTTCACCTGCGCTTGCGTTTCCTCGCGCCTCCCGATCAGCCTCCCCGCGCGTTCTGACAGCCCCCGCGTTTCGTAATTTTCGCCCTGTCCGCGCTCCCTTCTCAGGAGGTTTCTCGACCATGCCCGCTCTTTCTCATGGCCGCGCGAACCCGCGCGCCTTCACGCTCATCGAACTGCTCGTCGTGATCGCCATTATCGCCATCCTTGCCGCGATACTTTTCCCGGTCTTCGCCCAGGCTCGCGAGAAAGCCCGCGCCATCGCCTGCCTCTCCAACAGTCGGCAGATCGGCACCGCGCTCACGCTTTACGTTCAGGACTACGACGAAAAATACCCCCAGGAGCATCCGGCCACCGCCAATCCCGTCCTGGACGACAACGCCGCGCAGCTGGAGGCCGAAGATTACGGCTCTCCCTTCGACAAAATCCTGCCCTACGTCGCGAGCAAGGACAGCGGCAAAACGCAGCTCTACCTTTGCCCGTCCGACCCCGACCCGCATGGCAAGGCGATTACGGACGGCAGCGGCAACTGCCTGAGCGCCAATGCGCCGCCTCCCGGCCCCCTGAGCAGTTTCGTCCTCAACGCTTACTACCTGTTCGGAGCGACGCTGGCCCAGATTCCCGCCCCGTCCCAATCCATCTACATCGCGGAGCGGCGCAGCGACGGGAACAAGGCCGCCGACTTCTGCGACGTGCATTACCACCCCTGGCTGGCCGAAGTCGAAATATCTGCCAACAGCGCCGACACGATCAATCCCGTCGCGCTTGCCGCCAAACGGCATACCGGCGGCGGCAATTACGTGTATGCGGACGGCCACGCGAAATGGCGGCGCTTCGAGGACACGCGCAAGCCCTTCGCGCAGCACGAACTCTATGGCGAGCATCAGGCCTTTTGAAGTGGTAAGGCGGCGGCCCGACGCCCCTCCCCGACGCCCCCCCGCGCCAGAGGCGTTGGCGCGGGCCGCTGCCTGCGAAAATCCAGCCCGCGCCGGAAACAAGGTCTTTCGAGCAGGAAAGTATTTCGCCGGCTGCAGCCTGTCGGAGGAGCGGCGCCAGGTTGAACCTGAGGGCTGCCGACCGGTGAGATCGAAATAGCCCGGCGCGGTCACCTGGATTGGCGCGGCAAGCGAAAACGGGTCGTGGGAATTTTTCTGTTCTGTGGAAGTAGGCGCGTTGTCGGAAACTGCTGATGCTGGCGAAGATGCCATAGATTGGCGCTGCACAATCCGTGTCAGAAC
>JBBRNU010000252.1:0-6793 GCA_038230115.1 Chthonomonadales bacterium
CCTGACAATTCAGGCCAAGCCTCTGCCCGACAAGGTCAACAACACTGCCGCCGCCGGGATCAGCCGCAAAACGCACGACGAGCATTATGAATTGTATAAAGGTTACGTCGCCAAAGTCAACGAGATTCGGGGCAAGCTGGCCGGGCTGGGAACGCCGGACCCGACCAAAGCCAACGCCACCTACAGCGACCTGCGCGAACTCAAGGTCGAGTACTCGTTCGCGCTTGGCGGCGTGAAAAACCACGAATTGTACTTCGGACATCTGGGTGGCAAGGGCGGCGCTCCGGATGGCGCAATCGGCGACGCCATCACCGCCGCGTTCGGCTCCTACGACAACTGGAAGGCCGACCTCAAGGCGACCGGCATGGCGGCGCGCGGCTGGGTCTGGCTCGCCCACGATTACACCGACAACAGCCTGTTCCACTACATCGGCGACTCGCAAAACACGTATCCGGTCTGGAACGCGACCCCTCTTCTGGGCCTGGACGTGTACGAACATGCTTATTTCATTGATTTTGGCCGCGCGCGGGCCAAATACATTGACGCCTTCCTGCAAGTCATTGATTGGGACGCGGTAAACGCGAATTTGAAAATCGCGACCGCCATTGCCGCCGCCGCGAAAGCCTGAGCGTTTTGCGTGGGTGAGGAGAGTCCGCGCGCTTTTCGCAGCGCGTGAAAGTCCGCGCGCTTTTCGCAGCGCGTGAAAGTCCGCGCGCTTTTCGCAGCGCGTGAAAGTCCGCGCGCTTTTCGCAGCGCGTGAAAGTCCGCGCGCCGCTACTTCGGTTCCAGTCGGGCTTGTTTGCTGGCGGATGGGGCGGGAACGAGTAGCAGGCGGGCGTCGAAAGCGGGAAGGGACAGGGCAGGACGTGGCGCAGGCGAGCGCGGTTATTTTCGGGGCGGGCGCGATCGGGCGCGGCTTTCTGGCGCAGCTGCTTTCGGAAAGCGGGCTGGCGGTCGTGTTCGTGGACGTGCAGTCCGCGCTAATAGACGCTCTGAACCGGCGCGGCGAATACGCCATCGAGATCGTGGGCGAGGGCGCGCAGCGCGTAGCGATCCCCAACGTGCGCGCCCTGCATTTGCGCGAGGCCGGGCCGGTTGCGGAAGCGGTCAGTCAGGCCGCGATTGTCGGCACGGCGGTGGGGGCGAACGGCCTGCCCGAAATCGCCCGGCTCCTGGCTCTGGGATTGACGGCGCGGCAGCAGTCGCCACAGGCCGCCGCGCCGCTCAACCTCCTGATTTGCGAAAACCTGCCGGATGCCGCCCAGCGCCTGCGTCAAGCCGTGCAGGAACACTTGCCGACGCCGCAATCGGAGCAAGGCGGGGAACAAGAGCCGTTTGCAGACGCTATTTTCGCTCGAACCGGCTTTGTGCAGGCGGTCGTCAGCCGCATGGTTCCGGTTCCGCCGCCCGTAGTCGAACCTGCCGACAGGGAAACGGAAACGCCGCTGACGGTTCGCGCTGAGGCGTATAAGCGCCTGCCCATAGACGCCGGGGCGATTGTCGGGGCGCTGCCGCCCCTGATCGGCGTCGAGCCGGTCACGAACTTCGCCGCCCACGTCGCGCGCAAGCTTTTCGTTCATAACGGGGCGCACGCGGTTCTGGGGTATCTGGGCGATCAGGCCGGGTTCGCGTTCGGGTATGAGGCGCTGGCGGACGACTCGATTCGCGCCGCGCTGACGGCGACGCTGGCGGCAGTCGGGGAGGCGCTGATCCGTCGCTACGATTTCGCGCCCGACGCGCAGGCCGCGCACGTCGCCGACCTGCTGCGCCGCTTTGAAAATCGTGACCTGGGCGATTCGTGCCGCCGATTGGCGCGCGACCCGCTGCGAAAACTGGCGTTCGACGACCGGCTGGTCGGCGCGGCCCGTCTGTGCGAAAATGAGGGCGTTCCGACGCAGGCTTTCGCCCCGGTCATCGCCGCCGCCCTGCGCTACGCGGACGCCAACGACCCGTCCGCCTGTCAGTTGCAGCAAATGCGGCTGGCGGACGGCCTGGACGAGACTCTGGCGCGCGTGTGCGGCATTGCGCCCGGCGAACCGCTGGCGGAGGAAATCAAGGCGGCTTTTCAAGCGCCGCCTTTGCCACGCCCGTAACCCATCATTCGCTTTCTTCGCGATCTTTGCGCCCTCGCTTCCTTCGCATGAGGGCGAGGCGAACCGCCCAAACCATCCCTGGACTGCTAACTGCCATGCCCACGCCGACAACCCCATCCCCCGCCGGAAACGAAGGCGAGAACGACATCGAAACGCGCGCCATCCGACCGGATGAGCGCGAAGCGTGCCTCGATCTATGGAAAACGGTCTGGCCCGGCGAACACAGCGACGCTTACTTTCGCCGCTATTTTTATGGTGACGTGGAATGGCTGCCGTATTATACGCAGGTTGCGGTGACCGGCGGGCGCGTTGTCAGCGCGGCGCATATCTGCAAGCGCGTCGTGGCCTGCGGCGAGTATCGCCTGACGATGGGCGGGATTGCGAATGTCGCGACGCTGCCGGAATTTCGCGGGCGCGGCCTGAACAGAGCCTGTTTGCAGCGCGCAATCGCCGTGATGGAAGCCGACGCGATGGATTTTTCGCTGCTGTTTACCGGCATTCCGGCCTATTATGCGCGACTGGGGTTCGCCGGTCTGCCGCGCCCGCGCTGGACGGGCCGGATACGCGCCGATTTCGCGCCGCGCGCAACCGCGTTTCGCGTGCGTCCGGCGCGCGGCGAGGACATTCCGGCCCTGCGCGCGATTTACGACACTTACAATCGGCAGCGCCCGCTCGCTGTGCAGCGCTCGGAAGCGTACTGGCGTGACTGGCTCGGTTTCACGCCCGCCCATTTGCCCGACCCGATTTTGGTGGCGACGGAAGCTGATGGACCGGTTCGGGGCTATGCGCGCAGCGGGCAGTTTCGTTCCGCCGCGCCCTACAGCCCGGAAGACGCGGGCGAGGCGGTCGTGGAATACGGCGCCCTCGCCGAAACCGTTGCGGAGTCGGAGGCGCTGGCGAACGCCCTGCTCAACGGGATTGCGGCCCGCGCGGTCGCGGCGGGCGCGCGGCGGCTGCAGTGCGATTTCGCGACCGACCCCCTTCTCGCGCAGGCGCTGGACGGCATTTTAGAAACGCGACAGGAAACGGCGAGCGAGTCGGGCATGGTTCGGCTGCTGCATCGGGTCAACCTGCTCCGCAGTTTCGCCATGCTGTGGAACGACCGCTGGATCGCTCAGGGTCGCCCGTCCGGTTCGCTGACCTTCGCGACGCCGTATGGCCCGGTTCGGCTCGACGCGCGCGGCCCGTTTTTGCGCGTGGAGGAAGTGGAAGAAGCGGTCGAAACAGAGGGCGAAGTCAATGCCGAAGACGCTGACCGCGACGGGGAAACGTTTTCGCAGTCCCGACTTTTCGAATTGCTGTTCGGGCTGATTCCACCGGAGCGCGCGACCGAAAATACGACCCTGCATCCCCTGCTCGCCGCCCTGTTCCCGCCGCAGGCCGCCGTCTTCTGGGGCGCGGACGGCTTTTGATTTTCCAGCGAATTCGCCTAACCCCCCGGCCCCTCCCAAAAAGACGGGGCTGGGGAACAGGTAGTTTTCCCAGAAACCAAGTTCAGGGCGACAGACCGAATCACGCCAATTTACACACCAAACGACAGGCGGACGCTATGACCGTGATGCGAGACGAAATCGGAGAACAGCCGCAGGCGGTGGCGCAAACCTGCGAGCGGGAGCGGGCCAATGTGGCCGCGCTCGTCGCCGACCTGCGCGAACGCGAGATTCGCCATGTCGTCATTGCGGCGCGCGGCACGTCCGATCACGCGGCGACCTATGCCAAATATCTTCTGGAAATCGTCGCGGGCGTTTCGGTCGCCCTCGCCGCGCCCTCGGTCGTCACGCTGTACGACGCGCGCGTGAACTTGTCCGGCTGCCTGGTTCTGGGCATCTCGCAGTCCGGGCAGGCGACCGACGTGGTGCAGACGCTCTCGTCGGCGCGGTCTTCGGGCGCGCTCACGGCCTGCATCGTGAATGTGGACAACTCGCCCCTGACTCAGGTCAGCGACTACGTCCTGCGCTGCCATGCCGGGCCGGAGCGCGCCGTCGCCGCCACGAAAACCTACACGACGACTCTCGCGCTGATCGTGGAACTGGCGGGGCAGTGGGCCAACGACCGCGCGCTGCTCGACGGCCTGCGCGCCGTTCCCGACCAGATGCAGGCTGCGCTCGCCCTCGACGAACCCATCGCCCGCGCCGTAGAGCGCTATCGCTACATTCAGGAATGCGCCGTCCTTGCGCGCGGCCTGAACCAGGCGACGGCGCTGGAAGCCGCCCTGAAAATGACCGAAACCAGTTATCTGGGAGCCAGAGCGTATTCGGCGGCGGATTTTCTGCATGGCCCGATTGCGATGGTGTCGGAAGGTTTTCCCTGTGTTCTTTTCGCCCCGGACGGACGGGCGTATCCGATGATGGTGGAAGTCGCCCTGAAATTGCGGGAGCGATTGGCCGAATTGATTGTCGTCGCGCACGCGAGCGAAATCCTCGATCTGGCCGCGCGTCCGCTCCCGATGCCCTCTGGCATTGACGAGCGTCTCAGCCCGCTCGTTTACATCGTGGCCGGGCAGCTATGGGCCTGCCACTTAGCCCTGACGCGCGGGCAGAATCCCGACCGACCGCGCGGCCTGACCAAAGTCACCCTGACCCGCTGAAGGGAACTGCAAAGGCGGGGCTGATAACAGAACGGCGCTGGCGTTGGAGCGAGGATTACCGGGCGAGGCGGAAAACGCTCGCTGTCGAGGAGACGAGTGGATGAGGGCGCGCAGGACGGGCATTGTCGAATCAATCGCCGCCGACCGGCGCGGCGCGCAGGAGGCGATGGTTCGTCTTGAAGTTCGAGAAGTCGAAGCCGCAGCGGAAGCGGCGAAAACCGAAAGCGCAGGGGAAGGCGCGGCGGCGACCGGACTGGGCAGCGAGTTGCGCCGCGCCCTGAACCTGACGGCCCTGACCGGCCCGGTCGTCGTCGGGCAGCGCGTCCTGCTCAACACGCTCGCGGTCGAGATGGGATTGGGAACCGGCGGGCTGGATTTCGTCGTGGCGGTCGGCGAGGGCGCGGAACAGAAGCGCGACGAGACGCCGCCCGGCCACATCCTGAAGCTGCGCTACACGCCGCTGCAAATTCCCGTCCTGGCGGTCGAAGCCCCGGAAAGCCCGCATCACGAAACGCTCGCCCATTTCGATACCCTCGGCGAACTGCCGGTCGTGTGTCTGGAACTGCACAGCCAGCTGCCCGCCATCTGCGCCGCCGCGCACTGGGCCTGGCGCGAGGCCGGAGTAGGCGTCCCGCCGCGCGTCGTTTACGTGATGACGGACGGGGCCGCCCTCCCGCTTGCGTTAAGCCGCCTGGTTCCGCAGCTGCAGGCGCGCGGTCTGCTGGCGGCCACGATCACGTCCGGGCAGGCGTTCGGCGGCGATTACGAGGCGGTCAATTTGTACTCCGCCCTGGCCTGCGCGCAGGCGGTCGCCCATGCCGACATTATCGTCGCGGGACAGGGGCCGGGCAACGTGGGAACCGGCACGCCGCTGGGGTTTTCCGGCATTGATCAGGGGCTGGCGATCAACGCGGCGGCCTCGCTGGGCGGCGTTCCCATCGCGGTCGCGCGGCTGAGTTTCGCCGACGCCCGCGCGCGGCATCAGGGTCTGAGCCACCATTCGCGCACCGTCCTGCAAACCATCGCCCGCGCGCCCGCCCTCCTGCCGCTCCCGCGCCTGCCCGAACCGCAGCGTTCCGTTCTCCAGGTCGCGCTGGAAGAATCCGGGCTGGCCGACCTCCACGAGCCGATTACGGTTCAGGCCGACCGCGCCCTCGACGCGCTGATCGAAACCGGGCTGACCGTAACGACGATGGGGCGCGGTCTGGCGGAAGAGCGTCCGTTTTTCCTCGCCGCTGCCGCCGCGGGCGTCCTGGCCGCGCAAATCGCCGAGTCGCGCCGTTCCTGATTTCGTCTTGATAGCGTCGCACTGCGCTGGCCCGTTCGCTGGCAAGGGCGGGTCAATGATGCGCCGCGTCAGAAAACTTACTGGTTACGGTAGCGCTTGCAGGTAAGAGGAGACGAACTGGAAGCGGTTACAGGGCGTTCCTGCTGACTTTGTTCCCGCCAAACAGCCCAATCGGGCGCATCTTCTAAAGATGCGCCCGATTGAACGCGCTTATCGGCAAGCGCGGTTAGCGATTCCCGGCTTGGTTAGGGGGCCGTGCATGTGCCGTTAACGCAAGTGTAGCCGGGATGGACATCGCCAATCCTTCTACCGTAATTATGCTGGTCGTAGCATTGGTAGTACATGCCTAGACAGTAGACGTTAAACGCATCGTACTGACAGCAACCCTCTTCGGGAACGTGCTGGATGCCGCATTCATAGCCGTAGCGAACCAGAGTGGGCGTACAGACTCCCGCACAGTATTGAGAGCCATAGTAGACGGGACAAGTTGACCATCCGGTGTCGGCCAGCGCGCGGCGCGCATGCACCAGGGCCAGCGCGCGGCGCGCATGCACCAGGGCCAGCGCGCGGCGCGCATGCACCAGGGCCAGCGCGATCAGCAGGACGGGCAACAGCAGAAGCAGCGTTCGGTTGAGCGATCTGATAGCAGAAGCAGCGTTCGGTTGAGCGATCTGATAATGGTTTGCAAGGGACTTCTCCTTTACTAAACCCCAGTATTGGGTTGAACTATGTAGACAAACAGGGTCGTAGTCTCTATAAAACGTTATGGCAGTGGTTCCGAGTACAATGGAGTTAGCCTACTTCAAAGACCCAGGAGCCACTGCC
>JBBRNU010000253.1:0-6792 GCA_038230115.1 Chthonomonadales bacterium
CTACGAGCCGACCTGTTCCGAATATGCCGCGCGATGCATCGCCAAATATGGCGTTTTTGCGGGCGTGGCGCTGGGCATTCGCCGCATTCTGCGCTGTAATCCGCTCAGTCCGGGAGGTTACGATCCCATCCCATGATACGCTTTCAGCCTTATCGCGCTCAGACCGCTCCCGCCCGTCCTGAAGAACGGTCTCGCACGCGCCGCGCATGGTTCGCGGTCGTTTTATTTTTAAGCCCTGGGGGATTGACTGCGTTGAGGATAAATCTTTGAAATTTGCATCGCGTCGCTGTTTGCCGCTGGCCGCCCTGGTCCTGCTCTGCGGAACGCTGGCCGGTCGCGTGACGGCGCAGGCTCCCAACCCGAAATACGATCCGCTTTTCGCCAAAGCCAGATCGCTCGAAGCCCTGACCCCGGAAAAGGCTTTCGACGCATACGCCAAAGTGAAAAACGAGAACAACAGCAAAGACCCGGAAATCGCCGCCGACGCCCTGCTGCGCGCCTCGCTCTTCGGCTATGCCCGCCTGACGCAGCCGCCCACGCCGGAAACGCAGGGACAGTCCGAAGTCGCGAAAGAAGCGCGGCAGCAGACCGAATTGACCAACGGCGTGCGCGGACACGATGCGGCCAAAGAGCTGTTCGACCCGTCCCTGCGCGGCACGAATGCCGCCAAATTCGCCGAAGAGCCGCATTTCGGACGCACGGGCAGTCTGGATTTGAAGCAGGCGCTGGAAACCGAACTCGACAAGCGCAACTCGCAGTTGTTCAGCTACAAATTGGTGGACTCGCTGGTCGCCGTGACGGGCCGCATTCCCGGCTTCAGCTACTGGTTCGCCCTGGTTCTCGTCGCCATCGTCGTGAAGGGGCTGACGATGCCCATCACGCTCAAGATGTACAAGAGCCAGCGCGAAATGCAGCGCCTGCAGCCCCACTTGAAAGAACTGCAGGAGAAATACAAGGGCAAGCCCGCCGAGTTGAACGAGCAGACGATGAAGCTCTACAAAGAGCATAACGTCAATCCGCTCGCCAGCTGCCTGCCCATGCTGATTCAACTGCCATTCATGTACCTGGTGTACAATACGATCCGGCTGTACGAATACCATTTTTCCAACGGCAAATTTTTGTGGATCGGCAGTTCGCTCGCGCATCGGTTCCCGGATTATGTCGCCAGCAATCTGGGCCGCTTCGACATCGTTCTGCTGATTTTGTACGCGGGCAGCAACTACATCACGATGAAGCTGACGCCGCCGACCGACCCTGCCGCCGCGCAGCAGCAGAAGTCCATGTCGGTGATGATGAGCATCGTGATGTTTGTCATGTTTCTGAAATACCGCTGGTCGTCCGCCTTCACGTTCTACTGGCTGATCCTGAACATTTTGTCGGCGTGGCAGCAGTATCATTTCATTTACAAGCCCAACCAGGCGAAACAGCGCGGGACGGCGAGCGGCGACACGCCTGGCGCGGGCGGCGGACGTCTGGCGACTGAAGCCGCCAAAGCGAATGGGAATGGCAGTCTGTCGTCGGTTCGCCCGGTCACCCCGGTGCAGAACCCCGCCATGCGCGCCCGCCCGCGCCGCAAAAAACGGTAGGATTTGTGGATTGAACGGGAGGGAACGGGGTTGGCAGAACGGGCATGAATGCCCGTTCTGAAACGCTAGCCCGCCTGCGCGGGCTAAAACACAATAGCGCGTAGGCTTGTGCGGGCTGAAGACGCTCTCTACCCCGCCTACCTTCACGGGTTGAATACGCGCGCTGACCTTCGGCATTGGCCTTCAGCCCTCGAAGGAGGGCTTGCATTTCAGAATGGGCATTCATTCCCGTTCGTGCGGTTCGACGCGCCTTTCAAAACGGGCATTCATGCCCGTTCGACTGCGAAAACAATTTAGGATTGAAAAGAATTCAGTCTCGGCAACAGCCGCGCAAGATAAGAGTTTCAAGAATTCGAGAAGCCGCTCGCAAAGCGGAGCGGCTCCGGGTCGCGAACGCAGGGGTTCGCGAGGCAGTGCAAAAGGAAGGCGGGGAGGGAGAGCAATGACAGAACTACACGCAGCGCAAGGGGACGCCGACATGACGACGCGGCCCGTCGCCGACAGCATTGACGCCGAAACGCTGAACGTGGATCAGCGGCTGGCGCTGACTTTTCTGGAAGACCTGTGCGTCAGTTCCGGCATGGCGCTGCGCCCGGTCGTGCGCGCGGCCCGCGCGCCCTATCTCAACGTGGAATTGATCGGCGAAGACGCCGGGGCGACTTTCGGACGCCTTGGGCCGTCGCTCGACGCTTTGCAGTTCCTGGTCAACTTGATTATCTCGCGCCGGGTCGGTTCCGACGTGCGCGTGGCCCTCGACGCCGACGACTACCGGGAACGCCGGGCCGAATCCTTGCGCGGACGCGCAACCGAGCTTGCCAACGAAGTCAAGGCGCGCAATGAGGAAGCGGAACTGGAACCGCTGCCCGCCCACGAGCGCCGCATCATTCACGCCGCGCTTGCCGATGACCCCCTCATCAGCACCTACAGCGAAGGCGACGAGCCGGACCGCCGCGTCGTGATCGCGCCGCGACAGTAAAGCCGCCCGCCGCTTGCATTTTGCCGCTTCGCCCCCGCTTGCTGAAAGGCGCAGGAACAACACGATGGTTCGGAAATTCGCCGCGCGAGTCGTCGGGGGCGTCCTTCCGGCGGCGGTCTGTCTTTTGGTCTGCCCCGCAGGACTGCACGCGCAAACTGCGCCTCGCAAGCCGCCCGGCAAGCCCCTCGCGCGCAAGGGGCGGGCGATGCAGGGGCTGGACGGGGCATGGCGGTTTCAAACCGATCCGAACGGAACCGGCGAATCTCTGCATTGGGAGCGCGCCGCGCCTGCCGATGCGCGCGTCATTGCCGTTCCCTCGCTCTGGAACACGGAAGCCGCCCCGAATTATACCGGGTCGGCATGGTACTGGCGGAGTTTCCGCGTTCCCCCGACCTGGCGCGGCCAAACCGTTCGTCTGCGCTTCGACGCGGCTGCCGATGACGCCATTGTCTGGCTCAACGGCGAACGCCTGGGCGCGCATCAGGGCGGCGCGACGCCCTTCGCCTTCGACGTTACCGGCCATCTTCACACGGAAATCGGCAGCGAAAACCTGCTCACGGCGCGCGTGTCGGGGCGTGACAAGACAACGGCGGGTCTTTGGCAGAGCGTGGTTCTTTTGGCGCATGATGAAGCCTACATCGAGGATTGTTTCCCGCAGGCCAGCGCGAACGGGGCCGTTGCCACGCCGATACTCCTCACGAATAAGTCGGTCAACACGGGCGACGCGATTCTGGACGCGCGCGTGGTCGCCGCCAATGCCCCCGAACGCGACGTTCGACGTTCGCGCCAGAACCTGAACATCACGCCGGGCCGCAACCTTACCACGCTTCTGCTTTCCTTCAAGCCCAAGATCATTCATCCCTGGTCGCCCGAATCACCCCAGCTGTACCGCCTCCAGCTTGCGTTTCGGCAGGAGCAGGACGTGCTGGACACGCTGGAAACCACGTTTGGGTTCCGCGATTTCGGCGTCCGCGCGGGCGCGATCACGCTCAACAGCGTCCCGTTTCGCCCGGTCGCCATCAAGCCTCTACCCATGCCGTCGGTCGTTCTCGCCACGACGGACGACCTGAGCCGCGCCCGCGAAACGCTCCGACACGTGAAAAGCGGCGGGGCCAACGTCGTTTATCTGGACGCGCCGCCGCCCGGCCTGCTCGCTCTCGCCGACGAGGAAGGGCTGCTGGTCGTGGAGGGTGCGGGAGAAGCGGGGACGAACGGCGGAAAACCCGACGGGGACATCGAAACGCTGCGCGCCCTCATTCTGCGCGACCGCGCCCACGCCTGCATTCTCGCCTGGAATCTGGGCGCGGCGGGAACCGCCGGGGTTACGCAAGCGCGCCTGCTCGACCCGACCCGCTTCCTGCTGACCGGAACCGGAGCCGCGACGCAACTGTGGCCGCCCGGCCAGAGCGAAACCGCCCCCCTCAGCCCCCCGCCCGGCCTGCTGCCCGCCCCATAATTCGCTTCCTCATTCGAGACCTTGCTTTACGCAGGCGGTCCGTTCATTTCGCAGCCGGGCGGAGTCGTAGGTTGACCCCCGGCAGGAAAAAAAGGGTTTGCCAGAGGTTGACCCCCCGGCAAACCGCTTGCACTTTGGCGCCGGGTTTTTCAACCTCCGGCGAATTCGTTTTAACAAGCGCAATATTGCAAAACGACTCCCCGCTCCACTTGGCACGATCCATGCAATAACCTTGCAATAACAGGGTTGACATCTCCCGCGTGAATCGGGAATACTATTAGCGTTGGCGAATTTGCCGCCCGCTGCAACCACAATGTAAGGCGATGCAAGCCCCCTATAATCTACTGCTGTTCCTAATAGATATAGATATTCGTTCCGCCGAAATCGCGAATACGTCCGCGCGCCTCCTCCCCCGCTGCGTACCCGCATGACATTTAATCCGGCCATTGAGCCGGAATGCGCTCGGCAAACACAAGCAGGCGCGCTGCCGCGATCCTGCCTCGCGTTAGGTTTGCCTTTCGTTTTATTGTAACACAGGAGAACTCGATGACCATTCTGGATCAGCGGCGCGTCGCCGCGCTCGTCGCCGCGCTCGCTCTGACAGGAACCGGGGCCGCAAACGCACAGCAGATCGCGCGCAAAGCGGCTTCCCGCGATGCCGACGCGCCCCGCCGGGCGTCCACGCCCGCCGTTACGCTGCCCGCCCTCGTGGAACCGATGGGCGGGGGCGGAGCCGTCGCGCTGCGCGCGGATAAAGGGGATAAAGAAGACAAAGACGAAGCGGACGAGCGGCGTGAGCGACAGGAACGGTACGCACGCCTGAACGCCCGCCGACCCGCCGCTCTGCGCTCGTTTCAGCGAATGCGGCTGACGGGCTTCGGGGCTTCCGTGCGCGACCTGGCCCTCGCGACAGCGGGCGCGCTCCTGCCCACGCGCGCCCTGACGGTCAGCCTCCTCGGTTTTGCCGGCCCGCCCGCGCGCTCCGGTCAGTTTCCCCTGATTTTGCAGGCCAGCCAGCCGGACGCCGGGGCCGAAATCATCGGCCAGCCTCAGACAGGCGCGACGGGCGTTACGGTTTCGGTCGCCGAAATGATGGCCTACGAAAAAGCGCACCCGCCCATTCCGGGGCAGGAAGTCGAGCAGGAGCGCTTTGAAGACCCCGACTTCAGCAATCTGCCGCTCGACCCGAACTCGCCGCCCGTATCGCAATGGCCTCCCCTCGCTCCCGGCAAGGAAGTGAAGCCGCCGCGACATGGCGGACGCCCGCTCAATCCGCAGATACCCGGCGTCAGCTTCGACGGCGCGAGCAAAAACGACGCTTCCGGCTTCCCGCCCGACACGCAGGGGGCTATCGGCCCGACGCAGTTTCTGACCGCGATCAATGGCAGGCTGCGTATCTTCAGCAAAGCGGGCGTGCGCGGCGCGCTCAACATCAGCACCGCGGCTTTCTTTAATAACGTCATCACGCCCGTCGGCAGCACGTATACCTACAGCGGCGGCTCGACCACGACGGTCGGCTCGAATTTCGTTTCCGATCCGCGCGTGCGCTTCGACCGCACCTCGAACCGCTGGTTCGTCAGCATGATTGACGTGCCGTTCGATGTCAATGGCAATGGCCTTGCCAACCGGGTGATGCTCGGCGTCAGCAGCGGCCCGACGATTACGAGCGCGACCAACTTCACCCTGTACCAGTTTCGTTTCGATACTGTCGCGCCGCTCAGCGCCAACGATAACGACAATTTCCTGGATTATGACACGCTGGGCGTGGACGCAAACGCCGTTTACATCGGCGGCAACATTTTCAGCAATTCCGGCGGCGGTCTGAACAGCACGACCGCGTTTGTCATCCGCAAAAGTTCGATGACGTCCGGCGGGCCGATTGTCGTGACCGCGTTCCGCGACCTGCTCAACAGCGGCGCCGGCCCTTACACGCCGCAGGGCGCGGACAACGACGACCCCAACGCAACGGAAGGCTACGTCATCGGCCCGAATTTCTTTGCGCTCGGCAACCTTTCGATTCATCGCATCTCGAACCCCGGCGGCACGCCCGCGCTTTCCGGCAACCTCAGCCTGCCGGTTCCCTCCTATTACACCCCGAATAAGGTTCCGGCGCGCGGCTCCACAATTCCGCTCGATGGCAGCGACACCCGCCTGATCAACGCGCAGGTGCATCGAATGCGCGATACCGGGGTCGCCACGCTCTGGACGGCGCACACCATCAAGGTCACCTCGTCGGGCGTCGGCTCGAACTCCGGCAACCGCGACGCCCTGCGCTGGTATCAAATCGGCAGCCTGACCGGAACGCCCACGCTCGTGCAGTCCGGGACGCTCTTTTCAAGCGCTAGCCCGGCCCCCTACTTCTCCTATGGTTCGGTCGCAATGTCGGGGCAGGGTCACATGGCGCTGGGCAGCACGGTCGCGGGCAACCTTACCGGCACGGCTCCCAACCCAAGCGGCTACGCCGAGGTCGTGGTCGCCGGTCGGCTGGCTGCGGACGCGCTGGGCGTAACCGAGCCGTTCGTCGTCGTGCAAAGCAGTTCGACCACCTACAACATCGGTTCGCAGAACGGTCGGTATCGGTGGGGCGATTACTCGATGACGAGCGTTGATCCCGTAGACGACCAGACGATCTGGACGATCCAGGAGTATTGCAACGGCACGGATTCTTTCGCCTGCCGCGTCATTCAGTTGAAGGCTCCGGCTCCGGCGACGATCAGCAGCCTGTCGCCGAGTTCGCTTTCGCAGGGCGTGAGCGGGCAGACGGTCATCGTGAC
>JBBRNU010000254.1:0-6754 GCA_038230115.1 Chthonomonadales bacterium
AACGCTTGCATACGGTAGACTGTTTTGGACATCGGGGTCGGTTCTTTCGGGGAGCGAAGTTTGGCGACTTAACTCTACCGCAGAGCGGCCCTGATGTCCTAAACTGAAATTGTGTCTACATACTTTTACCGGAAACTAAAGCTTAGTATAATCCGAAAATTGACAACCCCAACGGAACGCGAACGACCTTTCTCTACGACGCGCTCGGACGGGCCACACAGGTTCGCCACAGCAAGAGCGCGGGAACCGAGAACAGGCCACACTATCCGGCAGTGCATTCGGTCTTTATTGATGTCGCGCTGTTTATGTAGTTGACACGGCGTGGAAAGAAGAGCGGTAAGTCGAGCGTTGACGGAGTTTATGGAACCTGGGGGCAGGAAGGCTCTTTTCAGGCCGTCCGGCGATGATTACCGGACGGCCTATTTGCGTTCCCAACGCCTTTTCACTCCTCAGCGGAAGAGACGTTGGGAAAAGAAATAGAGATCGTCTTTCCAGACCGGCGTGGTATGCGCCCCGGAATTGACGTGCCAGATGTGCGGCGCGTTTTTGGCCTTTAGATAAGCGTGAATCCGCTGGCTGATACCAATCAGCCCATCCTGATCGCCACAGGAGACCCAGAGCAGTTTCAGCTTTTGCGCGACTTCCGCCGGGTTCGGCGCCAATGTCTCCGGCGCGCGGACATTGGGCGCGGGCGAAAACCCGCCGACCCACGCAAACGTGTCGAGGTTGCCCAGGCCGAAGTTCAACGCCTGCCCGCCCCCCATAGACAGCCCGGCGAGCGCCCGGTTTTCGCGGCCCTTTCTCACCGAGAAATTGGCTTCCATGAACGGAAGAACATCCTTGAGCAGATCGAACTCGAAGGTCTCGAACGCCTTGAGATGCTGGAAAATATCGCCCTCGGCCCGGTCGTTCTTCTCTGCCCGGCCATTGGGCATCACGACGATCATCGGGGCGACTTTTCCCTCGGCGTAGAGATTGTCGAGAAGCGCGTCGGGCGCGACGCCAACCGATTACCGCAAAAACCGACGGAGATAGACCGCCTGCGGATAGTATACTGCTTGCCTGCCTGCCTTTGAAACGGGACGGGGCTACCTCGCGGCCTGCCGGTTGGTATCACAGGTCGCGGTCAGGGTCACGTCGCCGAGCGCCGCCGCTTCCGGGTACAAGGCCCAGAACACGTCCCCGGTGAACGCATCCCGCTCGCCGTTGGTTTGGGTGATGCGCCCCGGCATTTTGACCGACAGGAACAGCGACGCGCCCGGCGCGGCGTCCTCCTCGCTTTTGCCCGCTTGCGACCCGCCCGACGTCTTACTCTTCGTTTGCGCGGAAATGCTTTCGAGCGAAGCGGTCACGATACGACTGGCGATGGCGTGACGCTGCGCAACAGTGAGTTCCGCGCCGAACTGCGCCGCCAGTTGTTTTTCCAGGCTGGCTCCGATACGCTGCTGAACGCGGCGCTCGATCAGTTCCGGCTGTGTCATCATGGAAGAAAGCTGGGAAATGAGCGGGTCGCCTGGCCCGAACAGAACCCGCCAGAGTTCGCGTATCGAACGCGCGGCGAGGTCGCGGGCGTTCGCGTCGCTGGCGAGGGCGGGCGGCAGCGCGGTTTTGAAGGCGGCGAGCATGTCCGCATCCGGGGTGAGGGTTTTGGGAGCCGGTCCCTTCCAGTGCAGCGTTTCGACGTACTGATAAACGCCGGGAGAAATCGTCTGCACGCGCACGGTATTCACGGCGACCACGTTCGCCGGCTTTTTGCCGCCCGCAACGCTCAGGTCGCCGCGCAGGGTTTCGCCCGGTTTTTGGGCGCGCTCTGCGATTATTGTGGCTTCGTCGTTCTTGGTCTGTCGGGTAATGATCCAGCCCTCGCCTTTTGGCAGGAGGAAAGCGTCTTCGATTTTGGTTCCCATCGTGTTGCCGTCTTTATCGGGCTTGGCGCCGTGAAACGCAAGGGCGCGCTTCCACGAGCCATCGGCGTTCACGGTGGTGGTGGCTACGCCGCGCGCACAGCCGCTCAACGCCGGGGCGGCCAGCAGGGCGAATACGAGCCGCCGCCCGGTTCGGAGCCGGTGGCGGTTGGCTGCGATACGTTTGCGTTGCGGCTCTTGAGGACGGATCATCGCAAGACTCCTTTTTTGATTTCTGAGCGAGGCCAACGCGGGCGCTATTCCGCTTGCCCATCGAATTCCGCCGCCTGCGTCTGGCAGGCTGCTTCTCTCCGCCCCCATTACCGCCTGCGAACTTCCAGGCGCGAGCCAAGAAACGCAGGAACGCCCCCGCCGGGCAAGGCGCGCTGAAGTTCCCTGCGGGCAAATCGCCGCGCACGCAAGCGAAATGAAGCGCTAAAACTTGACCGTGTCCCTGATGTTCGCTTGCGCGTCGAACGGGATTGAAATCCCGTTCGACGCACGCAGCAGAACGGGCATTCGTGTTCGTGCGTCAGGCGAGCAGTCGGCAAAGGACGGCCTATTTCTCCGGCCAGTCCGATGGCATCCAGGCAGGCAAGCCAGAAACTGCCGAGCGCGCCGACGGAGAAGTCGTCACTCCCCATGCCGTCAGATAGTCCGTAAGATTATGCCCGGTAAGACGCGAAAAGCGCACCAGGAACTGATTCTGCTTTTCATTCTCCGTCCGGGGCTTTTCGGCCTCCGGCAGGGCGCGGAAATCGCTGAACAATTTCGTGAATGGCTCCCAGCCGAAGGCGCGGCGCAGCAGGAGAAACATCGTGAGCGGATACCAGGGGTCTCGCGCGTAGTAGCGCTCTTTTCCCGGCGCGTCAGCGACCGCGCGCATCCGCTTCTGGATTTCCGCTTCCGACATGGCCGGGTGCGCCCCGCTCTGGACGCCGTTGAGCGTTTCGGTTCCGTACAGGGAGAACAGGTTGTTTGTGACTTCGCCAAACGCATCCCACGTCCATTCCGGCTGCTGAAAATTATGGCCCATCTCGTGGTAGAAGCCCCAGCATTTGAGGCCCGCCGGCCCGCGTAAAATCCGCACGTCGCAAAATGTTTGCGCCACGTCCTCGCCCGTCATAATCGGGTAGCCGGAGTGCATATAGCCCGCGCTGATTTGCCGATCCACGCAGTAGCGTTCCGGGCGGCTTCGCAGCGGCGCCGCATAAAAGGCGTACACATGTTCCATCATCTCGTCCCAGTAAGCCATCAGCGCTTCCGGGTCGTCCAGCGCACGCACCGCCGAGGACGGAACCGACAGCGTTACCCGTTTTCCTTCCAGTTCCGCCCACGGCCCCGGCGCGTAACGCAGAGTTCGCTTCCAATCATCGAGTGAGGTGACACCCCGCACGTAGCGCGGCGCGGCGACCGCCCCGCCAATCGTTACAACAATCGCGCCCAACTTACAGTTTGCAGGAACGACGATGAATACGGCTCCGCCAAACGGACTGGCGACCCGCGTCGTGGCGGTTCGCAGCGGGCGCTCCAGCGTGATTTCAGGAAAACGTTCCCACTTATCCAGATGCCAGAGCGCGTCGGTGTGCGCTCCAATGCGAACCGCCAGCCCTTTGTTCGCGGCGGAAGGCGGCAGCGAGACGCGAATACTCTCTCCCGGCGCGGCGTACAGCCCAGCGCCATGCCAGTCGGGAACGCGGGTATCTATGGGGACAGCGCGCGTCTCGCGCCGGGCGGCGGGCGAAACGGAACCGGGAAACGAGGCCGCGGACGGATGCGCTTTGACTTGATCGAAGGGCAGGCGGCGTATTCGCTGCCAGTCCAGCGCCGCCCGCAGGCGGGCGAAAGGCATCGCTCGCGTGACCGGCGTTTCTTTTGTGGGCGTGACGCCTCCTTTGTCCGCGCAAAGCGTTTCCACACGGCGTACAAACCCGCGCCGGTCTTCCGGCAATGCGCCGAGCGCCTGTCCCAACGTGGCGGTCGCCTGCTCCTGCTGCGCGGCAGTCAATGCCTGGCGGCCCGCCGCCTGCGCTTCCAGCGCATTCAAGGCGGCCTGCGCCTGCGTCAGCGGGCTTATTTCCATTTCCGTCAGGAAGCCGCGCTTGCCGGTCGCATCCAGCATTCCGTTCGAGAATGCCAGTCCCATCGGAAGCAGTATCTGGCTGCCGCTGTGGTCGCGGGTCAGATCGCGCCCGGTGATTTCCCGCCAGCCCCAGGCCGGGCCGCTCAAAACGACGCCGCCGCCCGCCGCCACCCATTTCCGGGCGGCAAAGACGCGGGCGCGGTTCGCTTCGCCATCCAGACTGGCCTGATCCAGCCACAACAAATCGAGGTTTGGCAGCGCTCTCGGCACGTCCTTCGCCTGCAGCGCGTTTGCCTGACAGCCCGCTTTCGTCAGGGTTTCCCCCAGCGCCGCGTCCTGGTTGAGCAGGCCGACGCGCAGCCCTGCCAGCGGTTTGCCGCTGACCCAGCGGGCGACATTTTCCGTTAGGCGAACGTTCTCTGCGCTTCGGAGGGCCGCGCTGCCAAAAAACGCCTCATGGCCCGCCGCCACTGCGCGGCCCTGTCCGTAATGGGCGGCGGCGATTACCGGCAGCCGCGCGGAACCCGTCCGCCCGGTCAGAACGACAAACGCTCGGTCGCCGAACACGACGAAATCTCCGGGAATTCCGCCCGGAGCCGTCGCCTCCGTCACGCCGTCGAGGAGAGCCATTCGATCCTGCCGATCCTGCGCGGCGGCCCCAACACCCGCCAGCCCGAACACCCATCCAAGAACAAAAAACAGCATTCCCTTACGCGGCATCTGTGTCTTGCTCCTTTTTCGCTCGACGGCTCGACTTTCGTTCGGTTTTCGCTCGACTTTCGCTCAATGGCTGCGGTCGGCGGGGCCGACATCGCCATAGGCGTGAACCCGCTCGCAGATTGCGCGCAGGATCGCTTCCACATCGCCCTCGCCGGTCTTGAAGGCGTCGGCGTCAATGATCAGGGGCGCGCCGATCACCACCATTGGCGCGCCATATTCCGGCGTACGCGCCGCCTGCTCTAGGGAAAGACCGCCGACGGCTTGAACCGGCGCGCTCACGGCCTCCACGACGGCGCGCAGCGCGTCCAGCGGGCTGGGGCAGCGCTCGCCGCGCGCCACGAGGCCGCGCCGTTCGTCGTAACCGATGTGGTGAATGAGGTAGTCGCAGCCCAAATCTTCCATTCGCTTTGCGGCGGCCACTTTGTTGGGGCTGCCCAGATTGTCGCCCATCACCTTGACGCCGAAATCACGCCCTGCCCGCGCCACCTCGCGAATCGTCTCCTCGTGCGCCCGCTCCATGACCACGACGTGCGTGGCTCCGGCGCGGGCGATCAGCTCGGCTTCCAGCCACCCGCCATCCATGGTCTTGAGGTCTGCCACGATCGGCGTCTCCGGGTAAGCCGCGCGGAGCGCCCGCACGCCATGCATCCCCTCGGCGATAATAAGCGGCGTTCCGGCTTCGAGCCAGTCGCAGCCCGCCCGCAGCGCCATCGCCGCCGTCTCCACCGCCTCCGCAATCGTGGTGAGATCGAGAGAAACCTGTACGATCGTTTTCATTGCGCTCCTCCTCCGGCTTCCCATCGCCGGAGATCATGCTTCCCGTCACGAGAGGCCATGCGCCGCCATTTTGCCGCGCAGAAACCGCGCGGACTCGCGCAGATGTTCCATTCCCACGCGGGGATCGTCCCCGTCCTCGATGCTGATCCAGCCTTGAAAGCCCGCCTGCTTCAGAATGCCGAATATCCGGTCGTAGTCGTTCAGCCCGCGCCCGATTACGCCGTGTTTGAGGATGCCTGCGTAGCCTTTTTGGGGATGCAGGTCCTGACGGCGCAGATCGTCGAGCGCGCCGCCCTCGAAATAACGGTCGCTCGCGTGCATGGTCGCCACGCGATCCCGCACCGCTTCCAGCAGTTCGATGGGGTCGTCGCCCGCGATCAGGGCGTTGGAAGGATCGTAGTTGACGCCGAACCAGGGAGAGCGGGGGATGGCGTCGAGAAGCTCCAGAAACACGTCCATGCGCTGTGCAAACTCCGCCCGCTCCCAATAGCCGTCCTTGTAGTGGTTCTCCAGAACAAGAACCACGCCCTGCCGCTCGGCGTCGGGCAGCAGCGCGCCGATGGCCTCGGCGGCCATTCGCACCCCTGCCGTCCGACTCACCTCCGCGCGCCGCTGGCCGCTGAGAACCCGGCAAAACCCTCCTCCCAACTCCGCGGTCACGGCGATGGCATGACGGGCCAGGGCGATTTGCTCCCTGCGTCCTGCCTCGTCCGGCTGCGTGAAGTCCGGGGAATAACACATCAGGGGCATTCGCAGGCCGCGCGCCTCGATTTGACGACGCAGGGCGCGAAGCGCGGCGGGATCGTGATGGGGCGTAAAGCCCCAATAAAATTCCAGGCCGTCTATGTCGAGTTGGTCGGCGGCCTGATCAACCCAGGCTTCCACGGTCAGGGTCTTGTGGACGGTCAGCGCATCGAGATAACATTTCGGGAAAGCGGCAAGGGGCATGAGCGTCCTCGGCGGAACAGGGTCAGGACATATTTTGCTTACGCAATATTTCGCATTTTAAGGGCATACTCCTGCCTACCCCTTGATGCGCTTGATGCGCTTGCAGGCGCTTCTACCTGGATCATGTCGGGGAACGGGCCGTCAAAGCGCCAATTTCGGCATCGGCCTTGCATCGGAGGCGGCGTCCTTTGCGAATGCCCCGTCGCCACACGCCCATTACACGCCGCGTGGCGCGCACAGAAAGCGGTATGGCTGCGTTCGAGACACGATTGGGTTGTGGCGCTTCTCCGCACGGCGAGGCGATAGACCAGCAGTCGCCCAT
>JBBRNU010000255.1:0-6741 GCA_038230115.1 Chthonomonadales bacterium
AAGACGCCGCGTCCGCGCTGCGCGTCCGTCTGCTGGCCCAGAAAATAAGGCAGGCTGGCAATCACCTCAACTTGATGCGCGCGAAAAAACTCCGGCAACCCGGCATGACCCGGCGTGAATTGCACCGTCAGATTATGGCGAACCAGGACGTGCGCGCCCGCCGCTCGCGACTCCACAACGAGCGTCTCGAAGTGCGGGTTTAGTTCCGGGGCGCCGCCGGTGATGTCCACAATGGGAATGCGCCACCGTCGAATCACTGCCAAAACCTGCGCGACCGTTTCGCCCGACATGATTTCGGTTCGGTTCGGCCCCGCCTCGACGTGACAGTGCTTGCACGCCTGGTTGCATAACTTTCCGACATTAACCTGAATTGTCGAAACGGACTCGGCGCGCAATTCTCCCAAGCCCCGTACACTTAACGTGGCCTCGAACGGCGCGATTTCGCCTGACATACCCGGCGCTGCAACTAACATAGAAATTATGCTTCCCTTACCAATTCAAATTGTGCAGGTGTTATCGTTCGTTGTCCTGCGAGTCGTGCGCGTGTCAGGCCTATAAAAGTCGTGTTTTGAAAGCGAGCGATAGCCGGGGCTATGAAAGCCCCGTCTGGGAGGCAAACAAGTTCGCCAACCGTCCTCGCGGACGGGACATGTAGCAACAGTTGAACGTTTAGCGCTCATCGTGGACGCAGGAACGTTTCGGTGTGCGCTTTGTGGACGCAGAAACCCTTTGGCGCGCGGGTCTTTGCGTCCACGAGGACGCTTGGCGAAGCCTCCCTGCCGGGTCTTTTATAGGCCCGGCACAGGGGCGCTTCTACCACAAGGCTTTTATAGCCCCGCACAACGCCCAGCGCCCTCGCAGACGGCGAATCCTATTACCCCGGCTGAAGCGCGTCCCTCATCAATAAGTCACAGTTCACATCGAAATCTTGTCTATAATGTTGAGCGTCTGGACGCCATGCGCCAGACACGCGCCCCCGCGCAGCGCCGACGCCATGTGGATCGCCTCCGTCATTTGCTCCGGGTTCGAGCCGGATTCCAGGCACGATTGCGTGTAGGCGTCAATGCAGTAGGGGCATTGCAAAGCGTGCGCGACCGCCAGCCCGATCAGCGCCTTTTCCCGCCGCGACAGCGCGCCGTCTTCCTGGCAGGCGTTATACCAAGCCAGAAACTTCTCAAACAGATCGGGCCGATGCCGCGCCATTTCGCCGAAGCGGTTCAGGTCGTTTTCCTCATAATAACTCATTTGTCGCCTCTCTTCCCGCTATCCTTCGCCAATGCCCCCTGCTTGCGCGCCGCAAAAATACCGATAATGCCAACGAAACGACTCCAGGACGCCGACTTTGCGTGTTTGGGGGCGAAGTTGCGAAACCGGCAGGGATGCGCGTCAGTCTGGTATACTGTACCGCATACGAATACGCCGGGCCGGTTTGCGTCGTTTCCACAACCGGTTCGAGGCAGGATTAGCTGAAGCCGCGCCCTGCCGCGCGCAGAAACTTTTCCCAGGTAAATTTGTCGGACAATGCGTAACCGCGCGCCATTGGCGTCGTCTAAACAGTGACGCTTATCGTTGCATTCATGATGTATCCTGGATAATTCTTGCAGGTCGTTCCAAATTGCTGCGCCGACAGCGGGAAACGCTCCGGCTCGCTCCGCGCCGCCCACGCTCCCAATCCGCATCGAAATCAAGACCGAAACCCAATCCGCCCGGCTTTCCGAACTTTTCCTTCCGGCCCGTGTCCATCGTCAAGATAGGATTCCCCGGAACCGAATTTTCCGGCGAAATTTACCGGGCGAGGAGAAACGCGCGTTGTTAAAACTCAGGCGCACGCTGCTCGGCGCGCTGCTCGTCGAAGAAAATCGCGTGACCCCCGAACAACTGGAAGTCGCCCTCGCCGAACAGCGGCGCGACGACACGCACCGGCGGCTGGGCGAAATCCTGGTCTCGCTCCGCTTCCTGTCGGAGCCGGATTTGCTGCAGATTCTCTCGAAGCAGTTAGACTGCCCGATTGTAGACCTGGCGAAAGAGCCGCCGACGCCGGACGCGCTGGAAATCGTGCCGAGCGAGTTTGCGATGCGGCATCGTTTGATCCCCCTGCGCCGCAACGATGATTCACTCGTCGTCGCGATGGCCGATCCGCTCGATATTCACGCCATTGACGACCTGAACCTGCTGACCGGGCTGGACGTGGCCCCGATGCTGGCCGCGCCGGGCGAAATTCGCCGCCTGTGCGAACAGTTCTATATGTCGAAGATGATCCAGGACGTCAAGGAGGCCGAGCGCGCTGTTGACGACGAAGACAGCCTGGACGTGGCCGACCTGCAAAAGATGGCGAAAGAAGAACTCGTCATCCAGATGGTCAACCTGATCATCAACCAGGCCATTCAGGATCGCGCCTCCGACATTCACATCGAGCCGTTCGACAAGGAACTGCGCGTTCGGTATCGCGTGGACGGCGTGCTGCACGAGGTCAGTTCGCCGCCCAAGCGCTTTCACGCTGCCGTCGTCAGCCGCATCAAAATTTTGTCCGACCTGAACATCGCCGAGCGCCGTCTGCCGCAGGACGGGCGAATGCGAATTCGTAGCAGCGGACGCCAGATTGACCTGCGCGTGTCCACGATCCCGACGGTCTACGGCGAAAGCTGCGTGATGCGTATTCTGGACAAGCAGACCGCCATGCTGGGCATGACCGAACTGGGCATGGAACGGACGATGTTCACGCGCTTTCGCCGCCTGATTCAGGAGCCGCACGGCATTATACTCGTGACCGGGCCGACGGGTTCCGGCAAGACGACGACTCTGTACGCCGGGCTGAACGAGATTTACAGTGTCGAGAAAAAAATCATCACGGTCGAAGACCCCGTCGAGTACCAGCTGAACGGCGTCAACCAGATTCAGGTGCAGCCGCAAATCGGCCTGACGTTCGCGGGCGGGCTGCGTAGCATCGTTCGGCAAGACCCCGACATTATCATGGTCGGCGAAATCCGCGATCAGGAGACGATGGAAATTTCCATTCAGGCCGCGCTCACGGGCCATGTCGTCTTTTCTACCATTCATACGAACGACGCGGCGGGCGCAGTTAGCCGCCTGCTCGACATGGGGGCGGAGCCGTTTCTGGTGGCCTCGTCACTCATCGGCATTGTGGCGCAGCGGCTGGTTCGCCTGAACTGCCCACGCTGCCGCGAGCCGTATGAGGAGAAGCCCGAAGTCCTGCGCGAAATCGGGATTGATCCCGCCCTCGTCAAACGCGAGCCGCTGATGAAGGGCAAGGGCTGCCCGGAGTGTCGCGGGCTTGGGTATCGGGGACGCAGCGGCATCTATGAAATGCTGACCGTAGACGAGCAAATCCGGCGCATGATCATTCAGCGCGCCTCAGCCAGCGACATCAAGCAGTACGCGCAAAAAAATCAGGGCATGATTTCCATGCTCGCCGACGGGCGCGACAAGGTTTTGCAGGGCCAGACCACCATTCAGGAAGTCCTGCGCGTCTGCCAGCGCGAAGATTTCGAGGCGTAACGCGCGGTCAGGGGGAAGGGCGCGTGTAGGGGCGGGGCTTGCCCCGCCCGGTGTTTGCTTGTGTCTCAAGACGCTTGCCCTGCGCTGGATTACCGCAAGAGAGTCGCTCATGTTGTCAGGGCGGGGCAAGCCCCGCCCCTACAAAAATGTTTTGTGCGTTTTTACTAATTGCAGCCATGCCAGAATTCACTTACGAAGCCCTCGATAAAGCCGGAAAGACCGCCAGCGGCACGATAACGGCCCGCGACACGACTGATGCCGCGCTCAAAGTTCGGCAGCTGGGCGTTTACCCGACGCGCGTGCTGCCCGGCGGCAGGACGAACGGAAGCGTTGTCGGCGAGGTCGCGCGCAACGGTTCGAACGGGCAGAATGGCGGCAAAAACGGCGCGTCGAACGGGGCGGCGGGCGCGGCGCGGACTGGCCTTGCGACCGGAGCGATTGGCGGCGGCAAAAAGGTCAAGCCGCTCGACATTCTGCTGTTTACCCGCGAAATGGCCGATCTGCTGGACGCCGGGCTGCCGATGGATCGCGCGTTTTCCGTGCTGATTGACCAGACCGACAGTCCGACTTTGCAGGCCATGCTCTCGGCGATGCAGAACGAGATTCGGGCCGGACAGCCGCTTTCCGACGCCCTGACAAAGTATCCGCGCGAGTTTCCGCCGCTGTACGCCAACATGGTGCGCGCGGGCGAAGTGTCGGGGCAGCTGGCGGGCGTGATGGCGCGGCTGGCCGATTTCCTGGAAAAAGAGCAGGTGCGGCGCAGTCAGATCACCGCCGCCCTGACCTATCCCGCCGTCCTCATTAGCGTGGCGATTCTGGCGGTCGTGTTCCTGCTGACCTTCGCGATCCCGCGCCTGACGCCGGTTTTCAAGGACATGGGCGCATCGCTGCCCCTGCCGACCATTCTGCTGCTCGGCCTGTCCGGGTTCATCGCCAAATTCTGGTGGGCGATTATCGCCGTTGCCATCGGCGGATACTTCGGGTTTCGGGCGTGGCTGGCGACGGTTCCGGGACGCCGGTCTTACGACGGTTTTCGTTTGCGCGCCCCTATGTTCGGCGGCCTGATTCAGAAGGTCGTCGCGGCGCGCCTGGTGCGAACGCTGGGAACCCTGCTTGGCGGCGGCGTGCCGATTCTGGAAGCCCTCGACATTGCGGCGTCCGCGCTGGGCAACGTGGTTTCTACCGAGGCGATTTTAGAGGCGCGCGGCGGCGTCCGGCAGGGCGAAACGCTGCATGAGGCGATGGAGCGGACGGCGACCTTCCTGCCGGTCGTCACGCACATGACCGCCGTTGGCGAAGAGACCGGACGCCTGCCCGCGATGCTCCTGCGAACCGCCGATACCCTCGATTTCGAGGTTGACAGCGCGATGCGCCGCCTTATCAGTCTGGTGGAACCGCTCGTCGTGCTGTTCATGGGCGGCTTCATCGGTTTCATCGTGCTTTCGATCCTGCTGCCGATCTTTCAGATCAGCTCGTTCGTCAAGTAAATTTTTTCGAGAGAGAAAGGCCCGACTGGGCCGTGAGGAGAGACTGTCGTGACCCATCGTTTTGCCGCCCGCCGCCGCGCTCTGCCGGGCTTTACGCTGATTGAACTGGTCGTCGTTATCGTGATCCTGGCGATCCTGGCCGCTGTCGTCCTGCCGCGCTTCTTTGGCCGCACGGAAGACGCCAAGCTCGCCAGCGCTATCACGCAAATCAAGAATTTCGATACCACGCTGGAACTGTTCAACGCCGACACGGGTTCCTATCCCGCCACGCTGGACGCGCTCGTGACCAATCCCGGCGTCTCGAAATGGAACGGGCCGTACCTCAAGGGCGTGGACAAACTGCCGTCAGACCCCTGGGATCATCCGTATGTCTACAAGCG
This sequence comes from Chthonomonadales bacterium, assembly GCA_038230115.1. Taxonomy (GTDB): domain Bacteria; phylum Armatimonadota; class Chthonomonadetes; order Chthonomonadales; family Chthonomonadaceae; genus JBBRNU01. The sequence goes on from JBBRNU010000255.1 coordinate 5,384, forward strand.
GCCCGGCGATGGCGCCCGCGACTACGACATCAGTTCGGCGGGGCCGGACGGTCAGCTGGGAACGGCGGACGATATTCAAAGCTGGAACCTGCAAAAGAAGTAGCGAAGACAAAACGTGAACGAACGAACGCGCCGTCCGACCCATCGCGGCTTCACGCTGATTGAACTGATTGTTATCATCATGATCATCACGATCATGAGCAGCATCGTCGTGCCGGCCTACGCCCGTTTCTGGGCCAAAGCGCGCTTCGACGCGACAGTGCGAAACGTGACGGACGTGTTTCGACAGGCCCGCGAGCTGGCAATCGCCCATGATGTGACGACGACGGTGACGTTCAATCCCGGCAGCGCGACCCTGACCCTGACCACGCCGCCTTCCGCGTCTGTATCGGATCAGCCGTCCGCGCTTGCCGAGGCGGACGACTCGAACGCAAATGATCCCGTCCCGCCGCCCCGCGAGGAAACGCTGGGCGAGGAATTCCGGCTGGATGATTTCGTGGCAGGCGGCGGAAACAATAATAATGGAAATGGAGACGCGCACGGCGGGGCGAGGTCGGGGGCGGGCGGCCTGACCGAACTGCGATTTCGCAGCGATGGCACGACGGACGGCGCGCGGCTGACCTTGAGCAGCGCGTCCGGCTACCGCGCGCAAATGACCGTCTGGCCCGCGACGGGCCGCGTCACGCTGGACGACAGCGACAACGCCAATCAATCGCCCGCGCCCGGCCAATCTCGATGACACACTTCCAATTCTGATGACACACGCCCGACGGTTTGCCGCCCCGCGTTCGCGTTCCGCGCGCCGCGCTTTTACCCTGGTCGAAATGATCGTGGCGACGCTTCTGCTCGTCATCGGCGTGGTGGCGGCGCTGACAGCCTTCGCCGGGGCGACGGCGGCGACCGGGATGGCCGAGCGCCTGCACACGGCGGCCCTGCTCGGACAGCAGAAACTCACCGAAATCGAACTGCAGCCGGACAGCCTGGCGAGCGGCGACCAGTCGGGCGACTTCAGCGAGCAAAACCCCGGCTATCGCTGGCGGCAAAGCGTGGAGCCGACCGATTACCCGAACCTGTTCAAAGTCACGGTTACGGTGCAATGGGGCCAGGCGAACACGCCCCACGAGCGCGCCCTGACCACCTATCTGCGAAACGACGCCAACGCCGCGTCGTCCACCAGTCAGACCGACCCGACCGGACAGGCGCAGAATGGCGCGGGAACCGGCGGCGCGAACGCGAACGGAGCCGGCAATGGCGGGGGATGAAATGGCGGCTCAAACGCGGCGGCGAAACGCGCGTCCGGCGTTCACCCTCCTGGAAGCGCTGATCGCCCTGGTCCTCTTCAGCATTCTTACGTTCGC
>JBBRNU010000256.1:0-6739 GCA_038230115.1 Chthonomonadales bacterium
CTGGTAAGGTGCAAGGTTGGCGAGTTCGCGGCGCTCTTGCTTCCCTCGGTTTCGCTTCTGTTTCGGAGAGTATCGCACGGCTTTTGTTTAGGCTCCCCCTTCCCCGGTGGGGAAGGGGGCCGGGGGGTTAGGTTGCACTATCTCGAAAGGGGCCGGGGGGGGTTAGGCGAGTTCGCAATGCTGCCCCCGCGTCAATTAATTCGCGTAGATGTCAATAATTTGACCGAGCAGGCGCAGGGCGTCGGCTTTGGGGCGCTGGAACGAGTTGCGCCCGATGATCGAGCCGAACCCGCCGCCCTCCCGAACGCCGTGAATCTCTTCCAGCAATTTTTCTTCGGTCTCAAAGGTTCCCCCGGAGAAAATCACGATGCGCCGCCCGCCGAACGCGCATTGCGTGATTTGCGCGACGCGCTCGGCCTGCGTGCCAATCGGGATTTTCTGCTGCTCAAAGACTTTTCGGGCCTCTTCCTGCTCGATGTGCGCGGTCGGCAGCTTCACCTTCACGATGTGCGCGCCCAGCTGCGCCGCGATTTGGGCCGCGTAGCCGCAAATGTCAATCCCCGTTTCGCCCTCTTTGCTGATTTCCGAGCCGCGCGGATACGACCAGATCACGACCGCCAGCCCCCGGCTTTTCGCTTCCGCCGCCAGCGCGCGTATCTGCTCGTACATCTCGAAGCGGTGCGCGGAGCCGGGGTAAATCGTGAAGCCGATGGCCGCGCAGCCCAATCGCAGGGCGTCCTGCACATCGCCCGTCAGCGCCTGATTCGGGTCGCGCTCGTTCATCGTCAGGTCGTGATCGTTGACTTTCAGAATGAGTGGAATCTCGCCCGCGAACTCCCGCGCGCCCGCTTCCAGAAAGCCCAGCGGCGCGGCATAAGCGTTACAGCCCGCCTCGATGGCGAGCTGAAAATGATAGCGCGGGTCATAGGCAGGCGGGTTCGGGCCGAAGCTGCGAACCGGCCCATGCTCGAAGCCCTGATCTACGGGCAGAATGACAAAGCGTCCGGTTCCCGCCAGCCTGCCGTGATTCATCAGGCGGGCCAGATTGGTCAGCGTGCCGGGATTGTCGCTGCCATACCAGCTAAGAATTTCGCGCACTCGTTCCGTCATCGCCCTTGTTCTCCTCGCCTGTTGTCTTGCTGCCCGCTCCTGACCTGAACTGCCATAGAATCGTACGCGCTTCCTTCGCGTTTGTTTTCTCCAACCCGACTTTCGCCCAATAACGTAAACTTTCGCTGTCGGCGCTCAGGTTTTCGGTCAGCAGAGCGGTAAATTCCGGCAGTCCCGTCTCGGCAATTACGGACAACAAAATGGCCTGAACCCATTCCTCAGTTTCAGACTGGCAGGCGGCGATCAATTCGTCTGCCGTTTCCGCCGCGTGTTCGCCCAATTCTCCGCAAAGGATGTCAAGCCAGGTTCCCTTTACCTTACCGCTTCGCAGCAGCGTGAGTAACAATTGGACGCCGGGAAACCGGGGATAGACTTCGTAAAAACGCGCCATCTCCGGGTCAACGGAGTCTTTGCCCGTTTTTGCCATTGCCCTGCCACCCCCCCTCATGCGACAACGCGATTATGCGGCCCGCCCTCCGGCTTAAGCGGCAGAACGCATTCCCCTTTGCCATTAGGCGCAAAACTCGGCGTGGTTCGTCCGTTGTAAGCCCTTGCCGGAACGCTCTGACGCGGCAGACTTCGCGCCGCGCAACGCTAATCCTTTGCCCGCCGCGCCGCCGATACTACCGAACAACACGGCGAGGAACGGGGCGATCACCATGTGCGACCCGCAGGATTCCAGACTGTTCGCCACCGTGAAGGCCGTCAGGTCGTGCATGCCGCTGCGTAGAAACTCCGGGGAGTTCCGTAGAAGGAGCGTCATGTGGGGCATGAACAAATAGTTCAGGAAAAAGCCGTAAATGCAGAGCGGCACGATACAGAGCATCGCGCTCCAGACGCTCGCCAAAACCCCTAAACGCCATCGTTGGGTTCGCGTGGCCCCGCGAAACCCGGCGCACCCGAACCCCAGGAAGAGAATGGGGAACAAGCCGAGCGAACCCGCCGCGTTCCACGATGGGGGCAGCGTGACAAAAGTTTCTACCGTCAGGTGAACCGCCATGACAGCGGCCAAGAGCGCCCCGACGCCAACTCCCTGACGCAGCGCTGTGCGCGTGTCTTCGTGCGTTGTCCGCCCGATACGCCAGCCTGCCAGCGCGTAAGCCGCCAGCAGCGCAAGAGGGAAAACGACGCCGAACGCCCCGCCTTCGCCCAGGACGGCAGGATAGCGAAGAACGCCGTAGCCGATGAGAACGGCGAGGCAGAGGACGCCGAAAACGATTGCATAACCCGCTGTGAAAAATCTATTGAGCATTGCTGGGTCTCCTGATACGCACAAAGTCGCGGCTACTTTGGATATGCCCCCGCATCCTGACCGGGCATAGAAACGCGGCGAGCGCCGAATTGTTCGATTTTCCTCATAGGGGCTGTCAGGTCAGCGAACCGCCGCGCGCGGGTCGCCAGACGCTTCGATAGGGCTATCGGAAGTTTCGACGGGGCTGTCAGACATTTTCTGCGGGCTGCCGAATACCTCCGCGTGAATTCTGGCAATCGCTTCCGGGGCCACTTTCGGCTGGCGGTCGTAGGTCAGCAGGCCGTTGATTTCCTGCTCAATGTCCGTCAGCTGGGTGTAGAATAAGCCTGACACGTAAGGCAGGCCGGCGATGCCTTCCATGTGGTCGCGATACTGCGCGAGCAGTTCTTCCGGCGTGTGGCACGACCCATAATATTTGTACAAGTTGTCCCACTGCTCCTGCGGCAGGTCGGGAACCATCAGGAAACCGCCGACTTCGGTCAGCATGACGGGCTGCCCATGATGCCGCGAGCCGCGCGCGAAGTGCCGAACCGTGTTGCCCTCGCCCCAGATGCGTTCCGGCAGCGGCCCGCCCGCGAGGGTTTCGGCGTAGCGGGCGCGCAGTTTCGCCGCCGTCGGCGTGTAATCGTGCAAAGCCACGATGTCGGTCACGTCGGTATGCTCCCAGCCGTCGTTATCAATGACCGGGCGGTCGGGATCGAGACGCCGGGTCAGGGCCACGACGCGCTCCAGAAAGGCGAACTGCGCCGGATGGTCTTCGCGCAAGTCCGGCACGCCCCACGACTCGTTGAGCGGAACCCAGGTAATCACGGCGGGGCTGTTGTAATCGCGGCGAACGGCCCGCTCCCATTCGGCGACGAACAGCTCTTCGGCGCGCGGCGACCAGGCGCGGGCGTTGGGCATCTCGCCCCAAACCAGCAGGCCCAGTTTGTCGCACCAGTACAGCCAGCGCGGGTCTTCCACCTTCTGATGCTTGCGCGCTCCGTTGAAGCCCATCGCTTTCGTAATCTCGACGTCGTAGCGCAGGGCCGCGTCGGTCGGGGCCGTCATGCCGCTTTCGGGCCAATAGCCCTGATCGAGAACCATCTTCAGATACGTCGGCTCGCCGTTCAGCAGCAGCTTGCCGTCGCGCAATTGGACTTCGCGCAGTCCGGCATACGACATTACCTCGTCCAAAACCTGCCCCTGACTTTTCAGGCGCACCCGCACGTCATACAAATGCGGCGAATCGGGCGACCAGCGTTTCGGGTTCGGGACGCGCAGCAGCAAGCGCGGGGCCGCGCCCGCGTTCGCGCGCGTCGCCTGCGCCACCAGAACGTCGCCGTCCAGCAGGTCTACCTCGACCTCCCACCCGATGGAGGGCGCGTGCAGCAGAACGCGGACTTCGAGGGCGTCGCCGTCGCCCACGTTCAGGATTGGCTTCAGGCGCAGTTCCTCGATGCGAACCGAGGGCGCGGGTTCCAGCCAGACGGTCTGCCAGATGCCGGTCGTGCAATAGTAGTCACACGATTTGGGAAGGCCGCTGACGGCCTGTTTGCCGCGCGGCTGATAGCCGTCCTGCGTGTCCTCGGCGCGCACCACAATGCGGGTCGGCCCGTCCCCCACATAAGGCGCGATGTCGAACGAAAACGGGACGTGGCCGCCCTGATTATGCCCGACCTCGACGCCGTTGACCCAGACCGTCGTGCGATAGTCGCAGGCTCCGAAGTGCAGCAGCAGGTCGCGGCCTTTCCAGGCGGCGGGAACATCCACGCTGCGGGCGTACCAGGCACACTGATGAATCTGCTGGTCGTTGACGCCGGACAATTTCGTCTGATAGGCGAACGGAACCGTGATGCGGCGCTTCAATTCGCGCCCGTCGTTCCAGCCGCGCCGCAGTCCCTGATCGTAGCTGTCGGTCATGAATTCCCAGGTTCCGTTCAGGTTCATCCACTCCTGCCGCATGAGCTGCGGGCGCGGATATTCGGGACGGGGCAGATTCTCATTTTCGTTTGCGAGCGAGTCGGCAAGGGCGTCGGGTTCGGTTGGCATGGCGCTGCTGGCTCCTGTCTGGCGCTTATCAATTCGCGCTGGCGGCGTTCGGCGGCGTTCTCGCGCCGGGTTATTACGTTCTCGTAGCGGGTCAAGGCTGGCGCGGGAACGGCGGCGCGGTCAATTCGCTTCGTCGAAGCGGTCAATTCGTCTCGTCGTCGAAATCGTATTCGCCCTGCGCGGCGGCGTCCGTGTAGGCCTGACGCGGGATTTGGGTTGTCAGTTTGCCGCCGCTCACGTCAATCAACGCGCCGGTGATGTAGCTGGCAAGGTCGGAGGCGAGAAAGCAGACCAGGTTCGCTACCTCGACGGGCTGCCCCCAGCGCCGCAGGGTCAGGGTATCCAGCAACTGCTGCTGACGCGCGCGGGGCGCGTCGGCGAAGTGGTTCATTTGCGTGGGAATCATGCCGGGCGCATAGCAGTTGACCGTGACGTTCCAGGGGCCAAGCTCGCCCGCCAGCACGCGAGTCAGGGCGACGACGCCCGCTTTCGAGGCGGCGTAGCCCGCGCTGCCCAGGCTTGGCGTGATTGCGGCAAACGATGCGGCGTTGATAATGCGTCCGGCCCGCTGCCGCTTCATGATCGGCGCGACCGCCTGACACGTCAAAAACACGCCCTTCAAATTCGCGTCCAGATTGGCGTCCCAGGCCGCTTCGGAAAGCGTTTCGACCGACCCGCCCGCGAACACGCCCGCGTTGTTGACGAGAACGTCCAGCTGTCCGTAATCGGCCTCGATCTGGCGGACGACGGCGCGAACCGCCTCACCGTCCCGCACGTCACATAAATGCGCCGCGCCCTGCCAGCCGTTTGCGGCGAATTCGCGCGTGGTTTCGGCCACCAGTTCGGAGTCAATGTCCAGGGTCAGGGTCGTAACGCCTTCGCGCGCGAGCGTGGCGGCGATTTCGCGCCCGATGCCGCGCCCCGCGCCCGTCACGAGGGCCACTTTGCCTTCCAGGTCAATCCGCATTGAAATCTCGGTTCCTTCCCCAGCGTGTCCCCATTCGGCTCGCCAAACAAAACTTCCCGCGCTTACCCGGTAGTTTGACCACACGACTTGCAAACTCCTGCCGCCGTTGCGCGTTTCAAATTTGGGTCGTACTAACGGAGGTTGAAATCTACAGTTGTCGAAAGTGGCGCGACGAATCGTGACGGTCGGCGAAAAATTTCTTTCGTCGCTACCCGTCGCCTCTTGCGGATTTTTTCGTCGCCCCGCTTTCAACAACAATGTAGGTTGAATTCTCTGCATTCGGCGCTTACCCCGAAATTAAAACGCGAACTACGACGCGAGGCCAATCCGCCGGCCCGCATTGACTCGCGGCGCGGGTTTCCGGTATGCTTGCGCTGCGCGCCGGGCAAAGACCGCCCGCCGCAGAGACGCAAAGCAGTAGCCAAGAGGAGACCGACCATGCCGAAAGTGTTAGTCAGCGACCCCATCGCCGAAGCCGGGATCGCGCACCTGCGCGCCCTGCCCGGCGTCACCGTAGACGTCCGGCTCGGCCTCAGCCCCGACGAACTGAAAGCCGTCATCGGCGAATACGACGCGCTCGCCGTTCGCAGTGAAACCAAAGTCACCGGCGACATTCTGGCCGCCGCGGGCAAACTGCAAATCATCGGACGCGCGGGCGTGGGCGTAGATAATATAGACGTGACGGCGGCCACCCAAAAAGGCGTCGTCGTCGTGAACTCGCCCGAAGGCAACACGCTGGCCGCCGCCGAACTCGCGGTCGCCCTCCTGCTCGCCCTCGCCCGCAAAATTCCGCAGGCCGACGCCAGCCTGCGCGCCGGGAAATGGGAGCGCAAAAAATTCGTCGGCACGGAACTGTACCGCAAAACCATCGGCATTGTGGGCCTGGGCAAAATCGGCTACAGCGTGGCGCAGCGGCTCAAAGGCTTTGACGTGGAACTGATCGCCAACAACCCGTTTGTCAGCGACGAGCAGACCCGGCGCATGGGCGTGGAACCTGTGTCGCTTGATGATTTGCTCCGGCGCAGCGACTTCATTACCGTGCATACCCCGCTCAGCGACGAGACCCGCAACCTGATTGACGCCCCGCAGTTCGCCCTGATGAAAGACGGTGTGCGCCTTATCAACGTGGCGCGCGGCGGCATCATCAACGAGCAGGCTCTGGCCGATGCCGCGCGAAGCGGCAAAGTGGGCGGGTTCGCCTTTGACGTGTTTACAAAGGAGCCGCCAGAACCGGACAATCCGCTCCTCGCGCCCGACGTGGCGGCGGGCAACGTCCTGACCCCGCACCTCGGCGCATCCACCGACGAAGCGCAAATCAAAGTGGCTGTAGACGTGGCCGAACAGATCGCCGACGTGCTGCAGGGCAAGCCGCCCCGCTC
>JBBRNU010000257.1:0-6733 GCA_038230115.1 Chthonomonadales bacterium
GATTCACGGCCCGCGCGTCCTGTTTCTCGACGAGCCGTTCAACGGCGTAGACCCGGTTTCGGTGCGCGCCATTCGCAACGTCATGCTGCATCTGGTCGCGCGCGGCACAACCATTTTCCTCTCGTCGCACGTCATGGAAATCGTGGAACGCTTATGCACCCGGTTGGCCGTGATTCATCAGGGACGGCTGGCGGGCGTCGGCACGCTGGAAGAACTCCGCGCGCAGGCGGGCGTGTCCGCGTCCTCGTCGCTCGAAGACGTGTTTTTGGAACTCGTGGACGCCCGCCCCATCGAAGACGCGCTGCCCTGGCTCGGCTGACCATCTCGAAATTCCCTCTGCGCCTCGGTGTCGCTGGGGTGGAATTGCGTTCGGGCGGCGGGAAATCGCAGCGACACGCGGGATGACCGCATTCAGAAAGGCCACCGATTTGCAGCCCCTGCGCGTCCTGTTCTGGCTGAAATGGGTATTGATGCTGCGGGGGTATCGGCGCAGCCCGTCGGCGTGGATCGGGGCGTTGGCGATGCTGGGGATTCTCCTGCCGATCACGCTGGGAATCGCCGCCTTCTGCGCGCTCGGCTACCTTGTTCTGGCCCCGCCCCTGAACGGCCACGCCCTGCGCGCCGCTCTCCTCAGCATCTACGCCTTCTGGGTGATGATGCCCCTGCTCGGCCACGCTCTGGGCGAATCCTACGACATCACGCGCCTGTTCGTGTACCCCTTAACGATGCGGCAGATAGTGACCGGGGCGATTGTCGGCTCGCTGCTCGATTTGCCGACCCTGTTTCTGCTGCCCGCGCTCCTGGCCGTCTTCGTCGGCTTCACGCACGACCTGCCCTCGTTCCTGGTGATTTTCGCCGCGACCGGCCTGTTCCTCTTCCACACGCTGGCGCTCAGTCAAGCCGTGCTGCTGGCGGGTTCCGGGCTGCTGCAAAACCGACGCTTTCGCGACGCGGCCATTCTGGGCGTGTCGCTGCTCTGGATCGTGTACTACGTCTCCACGCAGGCGCTGATGGGAACCGGGCAAGGGCGTCATGTCAATATCCTGCGGCTGACCCGCGCTCCCCTCTGGAGCGCGGTCAGCTGGCTGCCGCCGGGGTGGGCCGCTCGCGCCGTTATTGCGTCCGAGTCGGGCGATTACGCGCTCGCCCTCGCCTGTCTGCTGGCGCTGGCGGCGGCGACGGTCGCCACCATCTGGGCCGCCTCGTGGTTCGTCGGCAAAGTGTATCGCGGCGAAACAATCTTTCGCGACCGGGCGGGCCGGGAGCGCGGCGTGTCCGTCCCGACCGCTGTAATTCCCGACCCGCAGTCCGCGCCGCCCGCGTTTCTGCGCCTGACGCTGCCCCCGGTTTTGCAGGCCGTTCTCGATAAGGAAACGCGCTACTTGTGGCGCGACCCCTATTTCAAAATCGCCCTGTCGAACCTGGTGTACGTGCTGTTCGTGGGCGTGTTCGCCATTCTGCGTCTGCGCCGCGACGCGCACCTGGAAATTCTGGGGTCGGGCTTAATCTGGGTCATGACCGGCGGCGTCCTGCTGACCGAGATGCACCTGGTCTGCAACCTGTTCGGAACCGAGGGCGGAGCCGCCGCGCTGCTGTTTCAAACGCCCGCCCCCCGACGACAAATCCTGATGGGCAAGAACCTGACGCTTTTCACCGCGCTGTCGCTTATCAATCTCGTCGCGATTACCGTTCTGTCGGCGGCGGCGGAAGCGCTGGGCTGGTTCGGGCTGCTGTTCTGCTGGATGGAAATCGCCCTGACGGTTTTCATTGCGCTGGGCAACCTGGTCTCGATCTATTTTCCCTACCGCATGGCGATGCGCGGCTGGCGGGTGCGGCAGGCGTCGGCTTCGCGCGGCTGCGGCTACGCTTTCATTTATTTGAGCGTGATGCTGGTCGCGCTGGTCTTGTTGCTGCCCGTTTTGGCCGGACTGATCCTGCCGATGTTCTGGTTCACAACGCGCTGGCTCGCGCTGACGGTTCCGCTTTCCGTTCTCTACGCCGCCCTGCTGTACGCGCTTTCGCTGCGGATCGCCGCGCCCCTGTTGCGTCAGCGCGAACTCGACATCATCGCGCGAGTCGCATCCGAGGAGTGAACCTGCATTTCCGTCTGGATTTCGCGGGTTCTCGACCCTGTTTATCCGGCAGTTTTTTGCCAACAATCAGTCCGTTAGCGGGCGCGCAGCGTCGCAGCGTTGTGCGGTCGGGTTCGTCGCAGGCGCGATAACCGAGGGGAGGAGAGGTTGGCCGAGAAAAGTCAGGCGAGTCAGGCGGAAATCCGGCTGGGAGCGAATGGGGGCGCGCTGTTTGGGACAGTTCTGCAGCTCGATGAGCAGGGCGCGACTGTGCGGCTGAACGCGGGAACCGCCAGCGGCCGCCCCGTGCCGCCTGGCGCCCCTGTCGTCGTGATCCTGGCGACCGGAACGGCGGTTTACGCTTCGCGGGCGTGCGTGACCGCGCACACGACCAATCAAATGACGCTCGTTTTTTCGGCTCCGATGCAGCGCCTGGAGCGTCGTCGCGACCCCCGGCGCCCCTGCAATTTGGCCGTCTCGTTTCGCCCGCTCGCTTCGGAAAGCTGCCGCAGCGTCTGGCAGACGGTCGCCACGCGCGACGTCAGCACGGGCGGGCTGGGCTTTGTCGTGGACTCGCTGGCGCGCATTCCCGAACTCATCCAGTTGATTTTTCGCCTGCCCGACGCTGGCACGGAAGCCAATCCCGGAAGCGCCGCGTCGCCCAACAACAAGCGCGACGACACCAACGCCCCCATCAAGGCCAGCGCGCAGGTGGTTTTTTCGCGGCCCCAACCCGATGGCAGCGTGCTGATAGGCGTCAACTTCAAACGCATTGATCCCTCGGATCAACTGCGGCTCGCCTGCTTTACAGGCGCAAGCGATTTGCTCGCAGCGGACAACGCGGATTGAGGGAAAGCGCGGGGCCGCGAGGTAAGCGCCAGCGTGCAGCGCCATTCGTCTTTCAACCGAGCGAGAAGTTGCGCCGCTATTGCGATGAAGAGAGCGGCGGAGGCAACGCGCGTCCGCTGTTGGAAGCGCGGACACGGGGCATGGCGCTTCGGCTTGCGGCGAGGGTCAGCGCGCAGGCGCGGGCCGCGTAGCGCCGCGCTTCGTTCTTGCGGCCCTGCCGGTCGAGAAATTCCGCGTGGCGCGTGTACAGTTCGCTCAACCGCGTCCATGTTTGGGACTGCCGCGCCGCGAGCGGCCACATTTGCGCTTCCAGCGCCAGAAATTCGAGGTCGCTGCCAGGCGGTTGGCTCGGTTCCGACCCCTCCTCGGCCTGCCAGCGCCCGGAAACCGCGTCTCGCCCGGTCTCTTCTTTATCCCCTTGAGGCAGCGCCCCGCGCCCGCGCTGCAAAACCTGACGTTCCGCGTCGCTGGCCTCTAAAATTTCGCAAAGCGCGTGCAGCGTTTTTCCTCCCGGCCAGGTTTCGCCATTCTCCCAACGCCGAACGGTGCGCGATTGAACCGCCACGCGGGACGCTGCCTGTTCCAGCGTGAAACCGCGCCGCAGCCGAATCGCCCGCAGCAAATCGCCGCCGCCGGGGCGCGGCCCCAGCAGTTCTTCCAGGTCGTCGTTCCAGGTCAGGGCGCGCAGCCGCCGCGTCGCGCGCGGCGCGTGCAGCGTTGCAAACACGCGGCGGCGCTCTTCGGGCGTCGCGTCGAGCGCGGTCAGCGTGGTTTCCAGTTCCGGCAGGCGCGGTTGATGCACGCCCGCCTCCCAGCGACTCAGCGTGGCCTTATCAACCTGGGCGAGCATCGCCAGCCGACCCAATGAAAAACCCCGCTGATTTCGCAGCATCCGCAGCAGACTTCCATATCCGTTTTCCACGCTTGAATCCTCGTAACGGCAAAGTTTACAGCCCGGTAACAAAATAATTGCAAGAAGCGTGCCAACTGCGTGGGATTCGACAAATTAAAATGCCCGTTGCGCTTTTGTGTCAATTTCACGCAAAGCAGGCAAATTTCTTTATACTGGACAAAGATGCGGGCAGGAGGTAACCGCCCGCTTCGCCGGTCGTTATTTTGTTTTGGAAGAGCAAAAGGAGAACACGATGCCGCTCGTTCGTAAAGCCGCGCTTTCCTGCCTGGGCCTGGCCGCCCTGTTGGGATTGGGCCTTCGTCCCGCTGTCGCGCAAAGCAGCTATACCGTCACCGATCTGGGCATGCTGCCCGGAACCGCCCAGTTTCCCAGCAGCGCCGGGTTCGGCGTCAACAACGCCGGTCAGGTCGTCGGGTCGTCCACAACGGATTCGTTCACCGATCCTGTTTTTGGTTTCACCTACGACCTGACGTCAACGTTCCTGTACGATGGCGGCGCGCTGACGGATGTGTCCGCCGCGCTTGGCGTCGCAGTCAGCGGCAACGCGATCAACGATTCAGGCGTGATCTCAGGCGCCATTGGCAACGACGCCGCTTACTTCACCACGTCCGGCGCAACGACGCTGCAGCAGTACCCGACCGACCCGTTCTTCGCCTTCGCCATCGGGATCAATAGCAGCAGCCAGACCGCCGGATACGCCTACGACCTGAACTTCAATGAGTATGCGGTCTACTGGGACGCCGACGGCACGATCCATCCTCTGGATATCGTGGCCGATTTCGCGTCTGCCGAGGGCATCAGCGATGCGGGAACCGTTGTCGGCTTCATCGGCTCGTTCTCTGATTTCAATCAGCCTTTCATTTACGACAGCGTGAACGGCGTACAGTCGCTCGCTTTGCCCGTCAACACGTTTGGCGGCATCCCGTATAGCATCACCAAGGACGGCTCGAAAATCACCGGCGCCACCGTCGCTTTCGACGCCGGCAGCGGAGGCTATTACTACCACGCGACCAGCTGGACGGGCGGCGTCCCGACCGACATCAACTCAATTGGCATCGGCTCCATCGGCTACTCGGGGAACGCTTCCGGCGTCGCCGTGGGCCTGACCGCGATCACCGCTGCCGCGAGCGAGGGCTTCATCTACACGGGCGGGGCGATGCACACCGTAGATTACTTCGTGGACGCGGCCAGCCCCTTCAGCGCCTTCACCGTCTACAGCGTCAGCGACACCGGCTTCATCACCGGCGTCGCCACCAACACGACCACCGGCCAGCAGCACGCCATCCTGCTGACGCCCTCGACCGCGACCCTCACCTATCCCGTCGCGATCCCCTCCGGCGTCACGGTCACCCCGGTTGGCAAGCCCAAGTACACCAAGACCACCAAAACCTGGCTGCAAACCTTCAACGTCAAGAACGTTACCGCCTCCGACATCGCCGGCCCGGTCTATGTCGAACTGGCTAATCTGGCGCCCGTCACCTACGCCACGCTGCAGGCGAGCCTGGGCGTTTCGATGGCGGTCACGCCGGTCGGTCAGCCCTACGTCACCGTCAACATCGGCTCCGACAACGTGTTGTCTGCGGGCGAAACCGGCACGTTCACGCTGTCATTTTCCGTCGTCGCCTTGCGCGCCGGAACCGGCTTCACGCCTCATGTCTTCGCCGGGCCGGGTCGTCTGTGACAGACCGTTACCGATAGACCTGGCGCGCGGTTCTTGAGTGCGTTTCCTACGCGGCTCCTGTGAACCCCTCCTGTCCTGAAAAGCGCAGGACGGGCTTTCAGGAACCGCGCGGCGCGCATCGTTCGCCAACACGGGCGGGGTTTTCGGGCCGAAAAATGGCTCAAAAACCCCGCCCGCTCTGCGTTGCAAAAGGAGAAGTATACCGATGTCGGAACCGATGTACCATTCCCGCCTGCCGCAATTTCTGGAAAGCCTGGTTCCTCCGCGCAATGCCGTCATGATGGAAATGGAAGCGTATGCGCGCGAGGTCGGATTCCCGATCATCGGCGTCGCGGGCGGCTACTTTCTCTACCAGATCGCGCGCATGACCGGCGCGCGGCAAATTTTCGAGTTGGGGTCGGGGTATGGCTATTCGACCGCCTGGTTCGCCAGAGCCGTGCAGGAAAACGGCGGAGGGGTCGTGCATCATGTCGTGTGGGACGAAGATTTGTCGCAGAAGGCGCGCGGCTATCTCGGCAGGCTCGGCTATGGCGATGTCGTGCAGTATCATGTCGGCGAAGCGGTCGAAACCCTGAAACAAACGGAGGGCGCGTTCGATTTGATGTTCAACGACATTGACAAAAAAGGCTATCCGGCCTCGATTGCCGTCATCAAAGAGAAATTGAAGCCGGGCGGCGTCCTGCTAATTGACAATATTCTCTGGCACGGCGCGATTTTCGACCCCGCCGATCACGAACCCGACACGGAAGGCGTTCACGAGGTCACGCGGATGCTGACGACCGACCCCGCGTTCATCTCGACGCTGTTTCCGCTCCGGGACGGCATTCTCATGGCCTATCGCGCCGGATAAAAGCGGCGTCCTGTCGGGCCGCACGTTACCCTGCAAAGCCGCCGCCCCGTCTCGACACGATTGAGACAGGGCGGCGGTTGAGCAAAAGGAAGCGAAACACGCGCGGAGGCAGCGCGCTTACTCGCACGGGGCAGCGCGTTATTCGCGGGAGATTTCGTTCATCATGTATTCGCTGGAGTAATTCGGCGGCTCTTTGGTGATCCAGACGTCGTGAACGTGGCTTTCGCGCAGGGACGCGCCGGTAATGCGAACGAATTGCGCTCGCTCCTGAAGCTCGGCCAGCGTGTGCGCGCCCAGATAGCCCATGCCCGACCGAATGCCGCCCATAAGCTGGTGAATCGTGTCGTGCAGCGCGCCCTTGTAGGGAA
>JBBRNU010000258.1:0-6687 GCA_038230115.1 Chthonomonadales bacterium
CAGAACGGGCGGGCGAACCGTTTAGCTCTTAAACGTCGCTTCCATAAAGATAGGTGTCCAAAAACTCGTTGCGGAATTTGCCCTGCGGGTCGTACCGGCGAAGCAGGCGCTGGAAATCCGGCAGCCGTTCGTATCGCGACTGCAACTGGGACGGCGGCATCGTGAACAGTTTCCCCCAGTGCGGGCGGGCCTCGAAAGGAGCCAGCGCGGTCTCGATCTTCGGCAATAGACGCGCGACCGCCGCCCAATCTTTCTTCCAAGTGAAGTGAACGGCGACGCAGGCCTGCCCATAGCACGGACTCATCCACAGCGCGTCTCCGGCGACGGTACGCACCTCGGAAATTTGCAGCAGCGGCGTGATGTGGTCGCGGAGTTCGTGGAGGGCGCGCAGGGCGGCGAGGGCGTGGCGGCGCGGCAGCAGGTACTCGGTTTGCAGCTCCTCGCCGCTGCTCGGCATGAATTCCATGCGGAAATGCGGCAGGCGCTCGTGCCAGGGGCCGGGGATTCCCAATTGCGGGGTGGCATTTTCCGCCGGAAGGTCGCCGATGGGATGCAGCGGGCGGGCGGCGCGCACGGCCCCGAACCATTCGCGTTCCGGCGGGTCGGAAGCGGCGTCCGAATTCAGGGCGTCGTCTGTTACGCGCCGCTTGCGCCAGACCTGGTTGAATTTCGCGTCGCGCCAGTTGGTGAAAAGACTGACGCTGTAGGCGCTGGAAACGATCTCTTCGAAATGCGCTTCCAATTGCGCCAGGGGCAGGTTCTCATAAACGTCCTGGCGCACTGCGAACGTCGGCGCGATGTCGAGCGTCAGTTCCGTAACGATGCCCAAGCCGCCCAGCCCGACAACGGCTCCCAGGAACGTTTCCCCGTCTCGTTCGCGGAACAAAGCGACAACTTCGCCCGCCGCCGTCACCATTTTGAGAGCCGCAACCGCCGTCGCCAGATTGCCGTTGCCGTCGCCCGACCCATGCGTGGCCGTCGCGCACGCGCCCGCGACGGAAATATGCGGCAGGGAGGCTAAGTTGTGCAGCGCATACCCCTGCGAATGCAGATATTGGCCTAACTGCCCGTAGCGAACGCCCGCCTCGACCGTCACGGTGCGTCGCGTCGCGTCCAGCGCCGTAATGCGGTCGAAACGGGCGAGCGAAACCAGCGTCTCGGTCGTGTCCGCAATACTGTTGAAGGAATGCCGCGCGCCAAGCGCCTTGACCCGGCGGCTGCCCGCCACGAGTTCCTGAACCTGCGCGACCGTTTCGGGGCAGTGCAGGCTGATGGCGCGGTAGCGATAGTTGCCCGCCCAGTTGGTTTCTTCGCGCATCGTCAGGCTCCTGCAGTAAGGACGGAAGGCGGGAAAACGCAGTCGCCCGTTTTCGCTTTTCGCGCTTCCGTGTTGCAGGAGAGTTACGCCCCGCCCCGTTTTTTTCCTTCCCGGCGTGATTTATGCAGGAACGGACATAGCGCGTTTTGACGCCGGGACAGGCCATTGCGGAAACGGAAGGCGGCTTTTGCGGTTCAGCCTTTTTTGCCGGTCGCTTTATCGGGCGCTGGCTCGACGGGCGCTCCTGGCAGGTTGACGATGACGCGGCCATCTACGGTCGTCACGGCAGGCGAGGCGTTGAGAACCGCGCCCATCGGACTGCCCGGCAGATCGCCCAGGTTGTAGGCGACAAACTGCCACGCGATGCCGTTCTTCGCCACATCGTTTTCGTTCTGCGTCCAGGTGAAGGTGACCTGCGCCGCCTGACCGTTGAAAAGTGTGTCGCCATATGCCGTGCAAACGCTGGTGATGCCGTCCGGCGAGCGCGTCCAGGTCGGATCGGCGACATAGACGGACGGATAATTGAAGCGCACGCCGTTGTAGCGGCCCATCATCGTGACGTAGCCGGAGTAAATCTGGCCGTATTTCGACTGATTGGCCTGGATCGAAAGCGCGTGTCCCTCGTTCCAGACGTTGCCATTGGCAAGCGCGCCGCCCGCCGATTGGGCCTTTGCGCCCGCGTGGAAACCTAAGAGCAGAATGAAAGCGACGAGAAGGGTCAGAATGCGGAAAGCGTGGCGGATCATAAGGGCGTTTCTCCGATGTGCAAGGCGAACGGCAGGTTCAAAGTCGAAGGCGTTGTCGTCAGGCGCGTTTGACGAGTTGTCCGGGGCGCGCGGCGTTTCTGGACGCGGCGCAAGCGGACGTTTGTGCAATTTGGCGCAAACTGCGGCGGTTCGATTTTTCACACGGCGTCAATTGGAGACTGCAGCGTGAACGGCAAGATTCACGCCCAGAGCGAGAGGTCGCGAAGAACCGGGCAGCGGAGCAGTGGATGATAAATTGCTGCGGCGGTTTTCGTTTCGGCGAACGGGGCCGCTGCAAAAGCGCGGCGGGCCATCGTTCAACGGTATGATAAAGTCACAAAGCCATTGTATCATGCAAAAAGCGTTTTCACAAGGGCTATTTTACGCAAATGAAAACATTTTTTGCGCGCCTGCGTTTTGGCGATGCGAAGCCCTGCAGCGAATGGTCTGCTGCAGGGCTGATTTCGTTCCGATGTTTCTATATTCAACGAAATTCAACGCGCTACGGCTGCGTTTTTTTCGCCTTCGGGCTGCTCCCGCTATCGGAGGCGAGATGGGTTTTGCGGTATCTGTCCGTCTGCAGGCCGATGCCAGGCGCGGCAAGGCCGGGAACTGGATAGTCTTTCAAAACGCGCGCCAGAACCTGGCGATCCTCAAGACCGCCGTAAGGGTTCGCTGGCTTGACCGTATTCTTCGCGAAGCCCGCCGTTTGCTCCGTCAGGCCGTCCTGCAATTCCGTCCAGGCGCCGCCCAGGGCGACATTTTCCTCAACGCGCGTTCCGTTGGGCATAGCGGGCTGCTCGTTCAGCAGGGTGACGAGGGCGGGATAGCGGTCGCGGTACGGCGGCTGGTCGAAATGGACGGCTTCCAGCTTCTCGTACATCTGCCAGTCGCCGCCGCGCTTGATGTGGTCTTTCGCCCAGCCGACGCCTCGCGCGTCCACGTGAACCGAGGGGCTGCAGTCGAGGAAGCGGTTACCGATGATTTTGTTGTCGCGCCCGCCGCCGACCATGACCGCGCGGCCCGCCTTGTAGCAGATGTTGCCCTGCACGGTGGAACCGCTCGCCGCGTCATCGAGATAAACCGCCATCGCGTCGCTGAAGCCTTCGCCTTTGAACCCGCCGAGATGATGAAAGTAGTTGCCCGTGATACGGTTTCCCCGCATCGTCCAATCCCGCCCCATATAGAACGCGCCGACGTCGCCGGTGTCGGTGCAAACGTGGCGTATCTCGTTGAACTCGATCCGATGCTCGTTGCCGCCCAGCAGAATGGCGGTGTGCGGCCCGTTGTAAAGGAGGTTGTTCGCCACGCTCTGCCCGACGCCATTCACGCCAATCGCCGGGCGGTAGCAGCGCACCCAGTTCGAGTAATCGTGAACCGAGTTGTTGCGCGCGAAGTTGTCGCCCCTTTCGAGGGTTTTGCGGTCGCCGCCATCCAGCGCGATTGCGCCCTGCCCCATGTTGTAAAGGTCGCAGCTTTGCACGCCATTGCGCTGACCGCCCGTAATGCGAACGCCCATCAGCCCCATGTTTCGCAGCGTGCAGCCCGCGACAAGATTGTCGGCTCCGCCCTCGATGCGAATGCCTTCGCCGCGCGTGTCTTCCAGAATCAAGCCCTCGATGGTGACATAATGCGCGCCTTTCAGCGTGAGGAGCGGCGCGTCCAGAAGCGACAGCCGGGTTTCACCGGTTTCGAGCGGCGCGGGCGGCCAGAAGTAGACAAGGCCCTTTGCGTGGTCAATGTAATATTCGCCGGGGGCGTCGAGTTCTTCCAGCAGGTTGAGCGCGTAGAAGCGCTGCCCCTTGCGAATGCCGTAGTCGTCGCTGACGCCGCCGGTTTGCAGCGTGCGCGTGTCGTCGTGAATGGCCTGTATCGGCGTATACGAATCGGCCCAGTCGAACTGCCAGTAGCCGTGCAGCCAGCCGTCGGGGGCATTTTTCCAGCGGGTCGGGCGGTCGCCCGCATAAGCGAAAGTCGCATTGCCGCCCTCTTTCGGCACGTCGGCAATCGTGGCGTAGCCGACGTTAGGCCAGCGCGCAATCGTCATGGGCTTGTCGTTGAAAAACAGTTCCGAGGGGCCGGGCTTGGAACCGTCCGCATTCCACCCGTCGCGCGTGATGGCCCCGGCATTCGAAATGCCCTGCGCTTTCAAGTCGGCCTGAAACACCTGCCCGCGACTGCCCGCGTCCAATCGCTCCAGAACCGCCGCGTCGGTGACGCGCTTCCAGCCGCGCAGTTCCCGTCCGCCGTGGAGACGCGCCGTCTCGCTGCGGTAGTTCGCGATAACGACAGGCGTGTGGACGCCGTTACTGTCGCTATTCAGCGTGGTCACAACGGGTTGCGAAAGCGCGTAATCGCCGCCGCGCAGGTAGATGCGAATTTCCGTCGGGCGTTTGGCGGCTTTGTCGAGCGTTTGCGCCAGGTCGCAGGCGCGCTGCAAGGTCGCAAGCGGGCCGTCCGTGCGCGCTCGGTTGGGCGTATCGCGTCGGCCCGACCAGGCGTCTTTGCCGTCGGGCGCAACGTAGAAATAGACGGCGAACGAACGGGCGTGGGCGTTCGCCGCCAGAAGCAGGAACAATCCTATCGCGCCTATCGAAAACGAGAGTGAAAACAAGCGCCGCATGATGGCTTTCCTTTTGCGTGAATTGCGCCGGGCCGCGCAAATGACAGACCCGCCGATTACTTTCCTAATCAACTTACCCTTGTGTCTATTGGACAGGAGGGAAGCGCGCCCCTTCCTGCAAGAACCCGAACCGGAAAAAGAGCGTATAACAAGCGTGCGGAGATCAAGGCAGGCCCGGCGCGGCAGGGCGAGACAGGAGCGAATAGTGAGCGGCATCGTATTCCCCGAACTTTCTTCCAAGCGCGCGTGGACAACCGGAGGAGAACGGAGGCGCCCATTCGCGCCGCCGATGCAGGTCTGCCCGCGTATCGAAAACGGACGGGCAAGCGTCAAAGACCGTTCTGCGCGCGTCGGAAACGTCCCTGCGCGCGTCGGAAACGTCCCTGCGGGCGTCGGAAACGTCCCTGCGGGCGTCGAAAATACGCCTCCGAAAGAGGACGTCGCGCCTTCCCGCCGCGAGGCTGGGCGCAGTATGGGGAAGGTGGCGGCGGCGACCGCCGTATGGAGCCTGGCGCACAGCGCGCTTGCCAGCCGCGCGCTGAAGCAGGCGGTTCAGACGATTGCCGGTCGCCGTCGCTACAATACCTGGTATCGCCCGTTTTATGTCGCGCAGTCCGTCGCCAGCCTGGCAGGTTTGGGCTGGTACGCGCGCGGCCTGCCGGACAGGACGCTATATCGCGCGCGGGGCAAGACGGCGACGGCGTTTCATGTCGGGCAGGGGGCGACCGCGCTGTATTTTCTCTGGACGCTGTATCACGTCGGGATTGGCCGCGCGTCCGGGATCAGCAATCTTGTCGCCGGTTGGGACGGGCGCGCGCTTTTGCCGGACGCGGAAGGCCAGGGGCCATCCCCGGATGGACGCGGCGGGCTGCGGATCACCGGGCCTTTTCGACGCACCCGACATCCTTTGAACGTGGTCGCGGTTCCGCTCCTCTGGCTGTTTCCCCGCATGACCGCCAAACTCGCCGCGTTCAACCTGGTCGCCACGCTGTATTTTTATATCGGCTCTTTCCACGAGGAGACGCGCCTGCGCGCCGAATATGGCCGCGCGTATGCCGATTACCAGGCCGGGGACACTCCGTTTTACCTGCCGCGACTTGGGGCAGGCCGCGCTGATTTCCGTTGAGAAGCGGCGTCAGCGAGTCCAGTGACGAAAGAGAACCGGAAAGGGAAGGGCGGAGCAGAGCGATTTTTCGCGCGTTCAATCTTGACAGCGCGGCAAAACCGTTGTATAATTGCAGGTGTTCGATGTGGAGGTGTAGCTCAGTGGTTAGAGTGCCTGCCTGTCACGCAGGAAGTCGCGGGTTCAAGTCCCGTCATCTCCGTTATTGCTAATTGTTGACACTTGAAGGGGTTGGAGTACAGCGCTCCAGCCCCTCTTTTTGTGGATACCTCCTTTGTTTCCATAACGGTCGTTTCTTTACCCCACCAAATAAGGAAACGCTTCTGACGCTGCGCGGCTGCATGAATCGAGTTCGGAACGGGCGAAGGCGATCCAGAAAGACGCCTTCGCCCGTTCGCTTTCCAGGAATTTTCAGGGAGGAGAAATGATGAAACGATGGCTGCCCCTTCTTTGCATCGTGTGCGGCTCGCGCCTCGCCGGAATGGTTCTCGCGCAGGAAAACATTGAAGCAAAAACGCCGTTCAAAAAGATCGCGCCCGGCCTGGTTATTTACAACCCGGTCAATAAGCATTACTATCAATCTTTCGATGGCTCGCTGACCTGGCCCGAAGCCAAAGACGCCGCCGCCAAACAGATGTACCGGGGCGTGCGCGGCCATCTGGCGACGATCGCTTCACAGGAAACTTATGATGTTGTCGTCCGGTCGCTTTACGTCTATGACTATTGGATCGGCGGCTTTCGCGACCCCGCCCGGTCGGATACGCCGGACTGGGGATGGCGTTGGATCAACAATACGCCCTGGCAATACGTCAACTGGAATGAAGGCAGCCCCAGCGACCAGGAAAAGAAAGAATTGCGCTATGTCTCTTTCTGGACC
>JBBRNU010000259.1:0-6679 GCA_038230115.1 Chthonomonadales bacterium
GCCGCGCAGAAACTCAATCGGCAATGGATCGGCATGGACATCACACCGATTGCCACCTCCCTCGTGCAGAAACGCCTGTTCGATTCGTTCGGCGCGAAAGACGCCCGCCTGTTGAGCCGGGACGACCCCGCACAGCGTATCGCCTTCGACGTGGAAGGGCTGCCCACCGACCTGGCAGGCGCAAAACTCCTCTACGACAAAGACCCGACCCACAAAGATTTCGAGATGTGGGCGGTCGGCTTGATTCCGGCGATCCCGCAGGAGAAGAAGGGCGCGGACAAGGGGATAGACGGCATCGCCTACTTCTATGACAATCCGAAAAAGCCGTCCAAAGCCGTCGTGCAGGTGAAAGGCGGTCACGTCACGGCCAACCAGATACGCGACCTGCTGGGCGTCATGCACACGGAGAAAGCGCAGCTGGCTTTCTTTGTCTGTCTGGAGTCGCCCACGAAGCCGATGCGCGAGGCGGCGTTGGCGGCAGGTTATTATCAGCCGCCGTCGGGCGTGGGGCGGCGCGTGGAAGCGCTGCAAATCCGCACGATTGAAGACCTGCTGGAAGGCCGCAATTTCGACTTTCCGCTTTTCGGCTCCAACGTCTCGTACCAGCAGGCCGAACGAATGCAGACGGCGGCGAAGCAGGAAGAGCTGGGGTTGTGATTTGCGGTGAGGAGGAAACTATTCTATGCTGTTCGAGATACCGCTTTCTAACATCACGGCAGACGACATCCTCAATCTTGAACGCAACGAGATTTTGGAGGACAAATACCTTGACTACAAAGAATGCGTCTACCAAAATAACTCATACGACAAAGACGAGTTTCGTAAGGACGTTACCGCGTTCGCCAACGCTTCCGGCGGCGACATCATTATGGGCATCAAAGAAGTGTTGGGAAGCAGTGGTAAGACCGGCAAAGTCGTCGGGCTGGAAAATTTCAATGAGGAGGTGGAGACGCAGCGTCTGTATGATTTGCTCAAAGACCATGTTTGGCAGCGTGTTTCCGGCGTTGCAATGCGGCGGGTGGACATTCCCGACAAGAATCCCGTGCTGATCGTTCGCATACCTCGCAGTTTCAACCCGCCGCATCAGGTTACTACACAAGCCCCCCCTCACTCGCAGGAGTATCAATACTGGCTTCGCAACAACGCGGGGAGCATTCGCATGGATGTTGACGACCTTCGCAACGCCTTTCTAATGTCCGAAACGCAGGCAGAGCGTATTCGCAATTTCCGTGCAGAGCGTCTCGGCAAGATACTGACAGACGATACTTTTCTGCCAATGCAGCCAGGCGCGAAGGTTGTCCTTCACCTCGTGCCGCAAGGCGCATTTGGACGCGGAACGCAATACGATGTGCGGAAAACCACTACTCTACTCAACCAGCGTTCTTATTGGGGAGCCAATTATCGCTACAACTTCGACGGGTTTTTTAATTCAATGGAGGAACCCCTCAAACGTTATCTACAAGTCTACCGCAACGGTATTCTGGAAACGGTCGCTACCGATTTTTGCACAGCACAGAATAACCAACTTTTGATTGAAACTCAAAGGCTGGTAGTACAACTAATTACGCAATTGCCGACACTTTTAGCAGTTCAACAGGAACTCGGTGTAGAGCCGCCTGTGTTCCTTATGCTGTCTCTCGTCGGCGTGAGAGAGTATTGTCTTAACAACGGCTGGGGGCCTTCGGATTCATTGCGGCTCAATGTCGTGCCAACACCGGAAGTAATGTGCGAAACCTTCGACGTTGACGCACCAAAAATTTGGAAGCCCGCCTTCGACACGCTCTGGAACACAGCAGGCTACGACCAATGCGAATATTATGATGCTGAGGGAAATTACCAAGACCCAATCCGATCCCCTTCTACCTTTCGATAGCAAGTCTCTAACTTGTAAAACTGCACGTTATATAGTACGCGACGCCCTATAACCCACACTCTACATCGCTATTGACGCCATTCCGTTAGCGCGGTACACTATTGTACGATGGGTTATCTGCAATTTGCGGTTCGCTGTTTGTGCGGAGCGATGGCCCGACTTTCAACGTAGGCAGCCGAAGGAAAAAACTATGGACGACGTGAGCGAGTTTGCTTTGCCGCCGCGTGTGGTGGACAAGCGGCGGCTTCAGGCGATGGTGCGCGAGATGAACGCCGAAATTGGGTTGGGGTATGATCCGACCGCGACGGCGGAAGATTCCCGACGCCTGATACTGGAAGACGGCGTAAAGCCCGAAGACAATCTGTTCTCCCACGCAATCATCCGTCAGCGGTACGAAGCCAAATAGCCTGCGCTAATCCTGACGCTCCCGGTAAGGCGTGTTTCGTGCAAAGAAGCCAGGAAGGGGAAAACAATGTCTGTTGATGTTTACGTGGCAAGCAAAGCGCCCGCTGCCGACAAAGCGGCGCTGCTGCAAATTCTGGATGATGTGGACGCTCGCGCCGGCATCGTCTTCGACCCCGATATGACGGCGGAGCGACTGGACGCGCTGATGCAGACGCAGCGCATACGCCCGGAGGACAACATTTTCTCCCGCGACATTCTCCGCGCCCGCTATGAGGAGGCGTAGACCGTGCCGCAACTGCTCTGGGACGCCAGCGCCCTGGCGAAAGGCTACGCGCCGGAGGTTGGCAGGGCGACGGTACGGGCTTTGCTTGCCGCGCCGCAGTCGGTTTCGATGCTTCTTTCCTACGTCAATTACGCCGAGACGTGCGCGGTTCTACGCCGTCAACTCAATCGTGGCGTCATTGATTTTGCGGCTTTCAGCGCGGCGCGCTCGCTGTTGCGAAGCGATGTTTTCCTGCGGCCCAATCTCCATATTATGGAGTTGGATGGAACCGTGATTCTGGCAAGCATTGCGCTGATTGACCAGCACAACCTCAATGCGACGGACGCCGCTATTCTCTATGCCTATCTTGACTATGCACAGGCGCAGGCGGCCCATGCGCCAAAAAGCGTTTTGATTACCTGCGATGTACGCCTGATTGGAGCGGCGACGGCGGAGGGACTGCCGACGCTGAACCCCGAAACCTTTCCTCTGGCAGATGTCTCGGCCTTTCTCGCTTCCGCGTGATTTTGCCACCTTCGAGCGATTTGACCTGTGACCCGTTTCGCACGCTCTACATTCTGGACGAGCCGACGACGGGGCTGCATTTTGCGGACGTAGAGAAGCTGATCGGGGTGTTGTCGCGTCTGGTGTGAACGGGCAACACGGTGTTGGTGATCGAACATAACCTGGATGTGATCAAAACGGCGGACTGGGTGATTGACCTGGGGCCGGAGGGGGGGAGCGGGGGCGGGAAGATTGTGGCGGAGGGAACGCCGGAGGCGGTAGCGAGGGTGGCGGACAGTCATACGGGGAAGTATTTGAAACGGTGTCTGGGCAGTGGAACCGTGTGCGGGTGAACTAATTGGGAGTGCAGAATTAACATCGGATTAGTTTGTCTGCGTCTACTGTAACGTTTCAAGGCGGTGTTCTGTCTGCCGGAATGACATTCCCGATTTGGATATGAAGGAGCGTTCGATGAAAGAAACTGAGGCGACAAACGCAAACACAACCGCGTTATTTGCGGACAAGCGCCTGCTGCGTCAGATCGTCGCGGAGCAGAGTGTAAGCATGGGGTTAGAATATGACCCGACTGTGACTGCCGAAGACTCTCAGCGTATGATTCTGGAAGACGGCGTGAAGCCCGAAGACAACTTGTTTTCCTGCGGCATCCTGCAAGCGCGGGAGGAATAGGCGACGATGCCTTATCTGCTGTGGGATGCCAGCGCTCTGGCTAAGCGTTATACGAAAGCGACTGGGAGCGGGTTCGTGATGGCATTGTTCGAGGGGGTGGAGAACACGCGCATTATCACGACCATCTGGGGGTATGCCAGTCCTTTTCCATTTTGCTGCGCCGTTACAATGACGGCGTTATCCGGCGTGAATCTTTTGTGGCGGCGATTTTCGCCCTGCGTACCGAGATTATCGAATCCCCTCTTACCGCTGTGCTGACCATAGACGACGCGACAATACTAAACAGCCTTACGCTGATGCAGAAGCATAATTTGAACTCAACCGATTCCGCTATTCTGACTTTGTTTCTCCGCTACAGGAAATCCGTTTCGGAACCTTGCGCGTTGATCGCCGCGGACAAGCGGCTTGTTCGCGCTGCGAACGCGGAGGGATTAACCGCCATAGACCCTGAAAATTTCCTTCCAGCCGACGCGCCTGCTTTTCTCGCGTCGTTGTAGGAATATCCGGTCGGTTCTCCTTCAGCGTCCCCGCCGCTGCGCTGGCAGAGGAGGCAATCAATCCAACCCACGATGCGCTCTCGCCACCTTATTGCCTGTGTTTTTGAGGAAGGTGGGTGGTAGTACGCGCAGGGTTCGGGGGCGGTCGGGTGGTGGCGGAAGGAACGCCGGAGACGGTGGCGTAGGCGGCGGACAGTCATACGGGGCGGTATCTGAAGAAGTGTCTGGGCAGTAATATTGTGTGCGGGTGATATAAGCTAGATGAAATAAGAAAGGGTCGGGCAAATGAGTCTAATGTTGACCGTGCCGGATGAGATCGCTCATGCTGCTGAAGCCCTGGCGCAACGCAGCGGCGAAACGCCGGAGCGTATTTTGCTGAACGCGCTCTGGGCGCATTTTCCTCTGCTCCCTGCGGAACTGCAAGCCGAATTCGCGGCGTTGGAGCAGGCGTCGGACGAGGACTTCGCGGCCTTCGAGCGGCAGATGGAAGCGGACGGCAATGCAGCAGGGTGACGTATGGATTGTGGCGCTACCGATGTCGCCTGGCGGTCGGGAACAGGCGGGCGAGCGTCCCGCTGTCGTGATTCAAGATGAGATTTATGGGCAGAAATCACCGTTGGCGTTAATTGCGCTACTGACGTCCCAACTTGCCGCGCTGCGCTTTCCTGGGTCTGTGCGTATCGAGCCTTCCGTGGAAAATGGATTGCGTGTCCCTCCTGTCGCGATGGCGTTTCAGGCGCGGGCGTTGGATCGGACGCGCTTCAAACGCAAAATCGGCGCGCTGGCGGAGGCGGACTTGCGCGCGGTTTTGGAAGAACTCCGCAAGTTGACGGGATTGTAGGGAGGAGGGTTTTTCACCAAGACATTGTATCGGCGTTCAATCCGCCGTTTGTGCGGCATTTGACGGAGTACGCCGTAAACTGAACGCGGGAGCGAAGCGTGGAAAAGGCTCGTCGTCGGGAAGTGGAAAACGCTTTTCGATGGCGAGCCTTTTCCTTTTGTTGTCACTTGAGAGCGCGTTACCTGCTGCGCCCCTGGTGAAACGGGGCAGGAAAACGACGGCGCGGCGGGGAATCAACGCGGATAGAGCGAAGGGAATTGGCGGGGAACGGAATGAGAGGAACACCAAAGTATGGCGCGACGCGAGCGGCGCTGGACGCGAATTGATCATGGGGCGGGCGGGCTGCGCTTCCTGTTGCGACTGCTGGCGATTTCGCTCGTCTGCCTGCTTGCGGCGGATGGGGCGCAGGCTGATAATGCGCTCGCGACGATCCGGGCGCGCGGCGCGCTGATTATCGGGTCTGACATGACCTACCCGCCGTTCGAGAACAAGAACAAGACCGACGGACATCCCGAAGGTTTCGACATTGACCTGGGCGCCGAAATCGGCAAAGAACTGGGCGTGCCGGTACAGTGGGTCAACATCAACTGGGACGGCATTTTCGCCGCGCTTCAGGCCCGTAAGTTCGACCTGATCCTGTCCGATGTCGTGATTACCGACAAGCGCCGCCAGGAAATGGCGTTTTCGCGGCCTTACTTTTTGTCGGGGCAGACCATCGCTAGGCGCAGGAATGACGCGCGCATCAACCAGTCGAAAGACCTGATCGGGAAACTCGTGACGGTGCAGCAGGAGACGACCGGGCAGTACGCGGTCGAGAAACTGGGCCTGCCGAAAGAACAGATACGCAAGTTCGAGACGATGCAGGACGCGCTGCTGGAAGTGCGGAACGGGCGCGGCGACGCGGCGGTCGGCGACCAACCCGCGCTCCGACGCATGATTGCCGACAGCTACCCGGAATTGACGCTGGTCGGCGGCATCTTCGTGCAGGAAAATTACGGCGTCGCGCTGCGGCGCGGCGAGCCGGAACTGCTGGGAGCCGTGAATCAGGCGCTCGCCCGCATCCTTGCGGATGGCCGTTACGCCCGCATTTATCAGCGCTGGATCGGCGAGCCGCTGCCCGCGACGGTTGCGCCCGAACTCGACCGTATCCAGAACCAGGGGACGCCGCTGACCGAAACGGCGGGGCGCTCGGCGCTGACGATCCGCTGGGACTTGCTGCGAAGCGCCGGGCCGCTGCTGCTGCGCGGGGCCGTGATGACGCTCTGGCTGACCTTGCTGACGCTTCTGCTGGGCATTCCGCTTGGACTGATTATCGCTCTGGTTCGGCTGTCGCCCCTGCGCGCGGCGCGCTGGCTGATGGTGGCGTATGTGGAAGTCATTCGCGGCACGCCCCTGCTCGTGCAGATTTTCGTGATTTACTTCGTCCTGCCCGCGCTTAATGTTTCGCTGCCGCAAATCGCCGCCGCCGTTCTCGCCCTCAGCTTGAACGCGGGCGCGTACATTTCGGAGATTTTTCGGGGCGGCATCGAAAGCATTGACGCGGGCCAGATGGAAGCGGCCCGCGCGCTGGGCATGGATTATTCGCTCGCCATGCGCTGCGTCATTCTGCC
>JBBRNU010000260.1:0-6650 GCA_038230115.1 Chthonomonadales bacterium
ATACCCCTGGTCGCCGCTCCATACCTGCGCGCCCGTGATCGCGTCCCGGCTGAAAATCGCGACCGGGGCCAGCGGCCCGCCGGAAGAATTGACCAGATAGGGCTGATACGGCGTGCGCTCGCCGGTTTCCGGCGCATACGCCTTGCGAAACCGCTCCCATAGCCCCTCTAGGCCCGCGAAGCGGTCGGCATAGACCCCAACCGCCTTGCCGCCCTTAAGCAGGTGCGCGTCCACGAAAAAGTACTCCAGACCGCTCGCCGCCAGAAACTCCTCGACGCCCTTCCGAAGCGTGGGGGTCGGGCCGCGAAACTCCGCAACCGGGGCGTCCCACGCATAGCGCGGGCGATACGCGCATTCCGGCAGCCAGAACCCGCTCGGCTGCCGTCCGAAATGCTTGACGTAGGTCTGGACGCCCTGCTTCACCTGCGCCTGCACGCTCGCGTCCGTCAGCAGCAGGGGCAGATAGCCGTGCGTGGCCGCGCTCGTGATGATTTCCAGATGCCCCGCGTCCTGCAAACGCCGAAACGCCCCCACGATGTCGCGCCCATACGTCTGCGAATACGAGGCCAGAACCCGCGTGTAAAAATCTTCCCAGTAGTGCGCCAGCCCGAAAGCGTGCATATCGCCCGCCTGGTTGAACTGCGACCGGTTGGACAGCGCCGTCTGGATTTTCTGTTCGAGGTAGTCCGTGAATTCGCTTTGGAAGGTCGGGTCGGCTAGCTGCTCGGCCAGAATCGGGGTGATTCCAAGCGTGATCTGCGGCGAAATGCCCTCGTCCACGAGCCGATTCAACACGTCCAGCAGCGGCACGTAGGTTTCCGCCGCGACTTCGGACAGCCAGTCCATGCCATGCGGCCACCGTCCGTGCGCGAGAACGTAGGGGATGTGCGAATGCAGTACGAAAGCGAAAGCGCCGAGCGCGTCGGGTTTCAGCGGCGTGTCCTTTCCGCCCCGCTGCCCGCCGGAAATTCCCGACGGGCGCGCGTGGGGCGAGTCTGCCCGCTAATTCAACAAAAAGCCCGCCGCTTCCTGCGAACCGGCAGGAGATCGCAGCGGCGGCGCGAAACTAGGAGTGAGGAGAGTGGGGATCGCCCCGGCGCGTCAGATCGATGGCCCGCCCGGAAACCGCTTTCCGCCAACCCGCTTCACAAGGCCAACCCTACAGGCCAACTTTTCAATGCGTTCGGCGCAATTGTCGCAAGCGCGCCCCGGTCAGGTAAATGGACGACCGTCCGCGCTTTGCCGGAGGATTTTCCTGCATAATGCACGCCCGCCAACTCGCAGAAGGAAATAAACCCATGCCCCGCCCGAATTTCCGCTATGCCGCCCTGCCCGCCGCGCTTTTACTGATGGGCTTGGCACAGATTGTCCACGCTCAAACAACCTACTATTTTCCTAACGACACCACAATTGACTATGCCGTGAACGGTTATGTTTGCGTCGGTTACGCCAGTCCGAACGATTTGCACAACAAAACGAATGGTACAAGCCCGACCGTCAACCTCATAAGCGGTAGTAGCGTCCATTATAGTTTGGACGCCTACAACAATAGTACGATTAACATCAGCGGCGGCGATGTTGGCGGCGCATTGGGTACCGCAGATAACAGCGTCATCAATGTTAGCGGCGGCAATGTTGCAGGTGGCGCATTTACGCAAAACACAAGCACGATCAATATTAGCGGCGGAAATATCAGCGACATGTATATCTATAGCGGCAGTACAATCAATATCAAGGGCGGTAGCATCGGTGATTTCCTGGCTGCCTATGACAACAGTACGCTCAACCTGTTCGGAACCGGCTTGGGCGACACGCTCATCAACTCCGATGTTTATGATGGCTACTACAGTCAATACGCTCTGTTCGGCGTTCTCAGTGATGGAACCAACATCAACGGCGAGTCTCTCTACATTCGGAATCGCGATCAGGTGAAAATCAACTTTATCAACGCCGTTCCCGAACCCGGCAGCATCGCCCTGCTTGTCGGTCTGGCAAGCGTGGGCCTGCTCGTTCGCAAACGCCACGTCAAACGCGCCCCTGCCAAGAAGAATATGTAAACGCCCGCGCCTGAACCTGCCAGACAAAAAACCGCCCGCGATGGCGACGCCTAAGCATCCTCCCTGCGGGCGGTTTCAAACCGGTGAGTGTGAGTCGTAAGCGATTGACGGCGGCGCGCTAGGCCGCGATACCGGCGCTGGCGCAGCACTTGCGGAACATCTGCGTCCGACCCGCCGGGGTCAGCACGCGGATCACTTCCGGCTTCTTGCCGCAGAAGCGGCAGGTCGTTCCCGCCGCCTTCAAAGCGGCGCGGGCCGTAACGTTGGTTTTCGAGGTGTCTTTCTTTGCCACGAGTCGGTTCCTCCTGCGATGCGCCGAAGCGCGGGTTGCTGACGAATTGTGAAAACGTCTCTTACTGGTTATAGTATACCATACGCGCCTCGCCGCCGCAACTCGAATTCGGGCCATTTATGAAGGTAAATGCCGCCCCGTCCGTGAAAACATCCCGGCGTCCACGCGGAGTGAAAAATGTTGAAACGGCGCTCCGCATCCCATCCGCGAGGACGCTTGGCGAAGCCTCCCTGCCGGGTCTTTCGTAGGCCCGGCAGCCGCTCGCTTTCAAATCGGCTTTTATAGCCCCGGCTAAAGATCGCCTCCCCGCTCACCCCTTCGTCGCTAAGACCGCCACCAGCAGGATAATCGCGATGACCGCCAGCACGACCGCCAAGACCGCGATTTGCCGCGTCTGGTTCGCCTGCGACGCCGGGCGCGTCCTCTGCGACTGATCCGTCAATTGATTGAGCAATGTCGGGTCGAGCTGCTGCGTCGGCGCGCTGGCGCTCGGCGCGTTCGAGCGCGCTTCCTCCATGCGGGCGACCGGCGCCCCCAGCACGGTTCCGCACTGCCAGCAGGTATCGGTTTCGGTGGCATCCTGGTTGCCCGCGCCGCAGTGCGGGCATTTGATTCGCAGCATGGCGCCTCCCTCCTGAGAATATTGCGGTGTCTTTCGTGTCAACGCTGTCAAATTCCTTCCTCTCCCGTATTCAAAGCGGGCCGGGCCTCATTCTTCCTTCCCAACCGGCCTGTGACCAACTTCACAGCAGGAAATTGCGAACCTGTGCCAGAATGAAGGCGCGGTTCCGTTTCGTTCGTTCTTTTCAGGAGTTGTCGCCATGTCTCGACACAGCAGTCTTCCGGCTCACGCCCAGGTCGTTCCCGGCGCGACCCGCCCCGCCCGCCGCGTCAAAACCTTCGCCCAACGCGCTCTGGAGCGCGCCGAGCAATCCCTGGCCGCGCGAAAATACGACGAGGCCGCCCGCGTTCTCGCCCAGATCGTCGCGGAGGGATTGACCGACGCCGAGTGCGCCCTGCGCGTGGCCGGGCTGTATCGCGAACTTCGGCTCTGGCGACAGGCGCTATATGCCGTAGAGCGCGCCATCGCCCTGCAGGGCGCGACCTTCGCCGCCTATGAAATGCTGCTCGCCACCGCCCTCGAAGCGGGCGACCGGCCCCGCGCCCTCGCCGCCAGCCACGCCCTCATCAAAATCGCCCCGCGCCATATCCCCGCCCATAGCGCCCAGGGCGCGGTTTACATTCAAATGGGCGACGTCGAAGCCGCCATGCGCGTCGCCAACACCTTGATCCGGCTCGACCCCGACACCGCCGCCCACCACTTCAAAAAAGCGCTCCTGTGCCAGCATCAGGGCGAAGTCGCGCTCGCCGTCCACGAGTTCAGCCAGACCATTCGGCTCGACCCCGACGGCCCGCACGCCGGGGCCGCGCGCGAAGCCGTCGAAACTCTCGACGTTTTTCAAATCAACCATATTCTGACGCTCGCGATGGAGGACGTCGTTTTTCGGGCCAAGCTGCAGCGTGATCCCGTCGAGGCCGTTATCGAGCGCGGCTTCGCCCTCAGCGACAACGGCGGCGCGATCCTGACCGAACTCGCGCAGCACGCCCTGCCGGAATTTCCCCACGCCGCCCGGCCCCTGTTCTACAATTGACGCCCGCCATGC
Organism: Chthonomonadales bacterium; assembly: GCA_038230115.1. GTDB lineage: Bacteria > Armatimonadota > Chthonomonadetes > Chthonomonadales > Chthonomonadaceae > JBBRNU01. The sequence continues at coordinate 4,014 of JBBRNU010000260.1, forward strand.
CCTTGCCGTCCCTGTCCGCGCGCGAAATCGCCGCCCGCCCGTCTAGCATTCGCCTGCGTCAACTGCTCGATCTCGCCCGGCGCGGCGAGCGCACCCTTGTCATAGGCGTCCTGAACGTGACGCCGGACTCGTTTTCCGACGGCGGTCAATTTTTCGACCTCGCCGACGCCCTCGCCCGCGCCGTGCAGATGCAGGACGAAGGCGCGGACATCCTCGATGTCGGCGGCGAATCCACGCGCCCTGCCACGTTCGCCACCCGCGCCCCGCTCGACCCGCAGGAAGAACAGCGCCGCATCCTGCCCGTTATCGCAGCCATCGCCAGCCGCCTGCCCGCTCTGCCAATCTCGACGGATACCTACAAAGCGGTTGTGGCCCGGCAGGCGATTGCCGCGGGAGCCGCCATGATCAACGACATCAGCGCCTTGCGCGCCGACCCCGACATGGGGCCGACCGTCGCGGAAGCGGGCGTTCCCGTCTGCCTCATGCACCTGCCCGGCCTGCCGACCGCCCTGCCTCCCAGCCCTGTCTACGCCGATATTATCGGGGACATTCAGGTATATTTGCAGGCGCAGGCCCGCATCGCGCAGGGTTTCGGCGTCGCCGCTCAGGACATCGTGATTGATCCCGGCCTCGGCTTCGGCAAAACCGTCGCCCACAATCTGGAAATTCTGCGCCGCCTGGACGAACTGACCGACCCGGCCTATCCCCTGCTCGTTGGCGCGTCCCGCAAATCGTTCCTCGGCAAAATCCTCGGCGATCCGCCCGCCGACGACCGTCTGGAAGGAACCGCCGCGACGGTCGCCCTCGCCATCGCGAAGGGCGCCGCCCTCGTCCGCGTCCACGACGTAAAATTCATGACCCGCGTCGCCCGCATGACCGACGCCATCGTCCGCGTCCTGTCAGCCTGAACGTTCCCCGCGCCCCTGCCTCGTAATCAAGGCGAAAATCTAATGTCAGCGTTCGCCGGGCCTATAAAAGACCCGGCAGGGAGGCTTCGCCAACCGTCCTCACGGACGGGACACGTAGCATCGTTTGAACGTTTCGCCATCCGAGCCAATGCGACGTTTTGCCGTGAAGGTCTCTGTGTCCGCTCTGCGCCTCGGTGTCTCGGTGGTTCAAACCTGAACGAACTAACTTATGGGCGCGAAGGTCTTTGCGTCCGCGCGGACGCTTGGCCGAAGGCCTCCCTGCCGGGTCTTTTATAGGCTCGGCAACTTGCGGCTAAAAACGCTTCCCAAACCGGAGTTTCAATTCTCGAAACGGAAGCGCGACGCCCCGAACTGCACCTCGTCGCCAGAACGCAATGGATGCGCTTCCTGCGGCGCGATGCGAACGGCGTTCACATAGGTTCCGTTGGAGGAACCCTGATCCAAAACAAAATACTCGCCGTCCAGGATTTCGATGATCGCGTGCTGGCGAGAGACGGCGCGGTCGCGCGCCAGCGAAACCGCATTCTCCTCGTCGCGCCCGACCACGCTGCGGACATTGGTCAGGACGAACGTTTCGCCCTCATAGGCTCCGCGAACGCCTTCCAGCGCGGCGTGGAAATCCTTCGCCGTCTCGATTTCCGCCAGCGGCCCCGTCGCGCTTTTCGCCTGCGCCAGAGCGGGCTGCGGGGGCTGCGAAACGGCGACCACCGCCCGGTCGATTTCGACCCTCCCGCCAGGGACGCTCGCGCGGGGCATTTTGCGTCCGTCCGCGCGCGTGACTCGGCGACGGCCTGATTCCCGCCGCCACGCCAGCGCGACCCCGCCCGCGACCGCCAGACCGAGCGTCGCCCCCAGTGCGGGGACAAACCGACGCCGCGCGTTGCGGTTAGCGTCTGCGTCCGACGGCCCCGCGGAGGCGGCCACTTGTTTCCAGTCCGCCGGAAGCGCGACTGGCGCGGCGGTATGCAATTCGGGCGCGTCCGGCATAATTTCGCGGTGAACGCGATACCGCTTCCCGCCGCCCTCTACCTGGATCGTCAAATCCTGCGAGATTGGCGCCTCGCTGAACTGCGCGACCCCGCCATCCTGCGGCGTCAGAACATGCGCGGGCGCGCTGGCTCCGTCATACTGCAGCCCGACCGAAACGCCGCTGACCGCCTGCCCGTTGCATTGAACCGGAACGCGCAGAACGTCCACATAGTTGAAGCTCGCATCGGATACCACGATACCCGCGCTGGCAAGCATCTGCCGCACAACGCTTTGATCCGTGACGCCCTCGCGAACCGAAACCGCTGCGATCTCGACCCAGCCCGCCTGACCTCCCACGTTGAAGGTCAGGCGGTTGTGACCCGGCGAAACGCGCGTCGGCATGAACGGCAGCGTGAACCGCTTCCAATCCGTCGTCAGGTTTACGTTCTGGCCCAGCCCGATGGGAGTGTAGAGTCTTTCGGCGGGATGGGCCGGAGAAGCGACGCCGCTCCACTGGCAGCCGACATTTATGGGGCGCGGCTGATCGCCTCGCGCCGAAAACGTCACCGTGCAGGGGCGCCCTTCCGTAAATTCCACGCCGTTCTGGTTGATCTGCACCCACCAGTTTTGGGCCACGTTCCGCGCCATTTCCGCGTGGAGCGATTTGCCTGCAGCGCCGGGGGGCCGCGCCGTGACGTAGCGAAAAACGACGCCGGAGGGACCGGCAGGCGGCGTCCAG
>JBBRNU010000261.1:0-6640 GCA_038230115.1 Chthonomonadales bacterium
GATGAGTTCGACGATTTTTTCGCGCCCCGCCGTGTCGGTAATCCAGTCACATTCGGCCTGCGTGCGCTGGTCGTTCCACAGGAGGGCGCGGCGCAGGACGGCGTTGTTGGCGTCGAGAAAAACCGAGCCGTGCATCTGCCCGGCCAGCCCCACCCCCCGCACTTCGCGCGGGTCCACGCCGGATTTTTCCATGACCGCGCGGCAGGTTTGAAACGAGGCCGTCCACCAGTCGCCGGGGTCTTGCTCGCTCCACTGCGGGCGCGGCGAATACAGCGGGTATTCCTGCGCGGCGCTGGCGCGGACCCGCCCGGTCTCGTCCATCAAAATAGTTTTGGTTCCGCTCGTGCCGATGTCAATGCCGATGAGGTAAGGCATGTGTTGGGTTCTCCTTCAAATCGCCGCCTGCCATGACGCCGCCGTACCCCTTCGCAGACTACAACAATTCGCCTCACCCTGCCCCGGCCCTCCCCTTATAAAGGGGAGGCGCGATTGGGTTCTTCTCCCTGGAGGACTTGAGGAAAGGAAGGTTAGGAGGGGTAAACCGCCTACCGCAAATTATAGGGCGAGGGCGCGGGAATGTCAACCGTCCGACTGACACGGCTAAAACGGACGACATCGGGCTAAAAAGCCATCCTTGTCGAACCTGTCGAAATTGTAAGAGGCGACGGCATCAATGCCGCGCCAGGCGACGAAATGAATTTTTCGCGCCACGCTCGACAGTTGTGGATAGAAGCCCTTCGTCTGGCGGACGTTCTTTCATGACGCACGACCGCAAAACGGTTTGGCGGTTCGATAACAACGACAAAGGCGCTGGGTGCAGGTTATGCTTCCAGCGCCTCGAAGGTTGATAGCCGCGCAAAAACTCACCCCGACCTAGCGTTCCGTCTCCTGGCGGACCAAGTGGTTGTCGGTCTGCTCCAGATGGCGCAGTTCTTCCACCAGCGCGTCCAAACTTCCAATGTTTACGGTATCGGAAGCGCCGTTCGACGTTTTTTTGCCTGCCGGTTTGTGCAATTGCGTCAGCAGATAGCCGAGCGGCTGCCCGGTCAAACGGCGGCTCACGTCGTTCATCACCTGCCCCACGACCTCGGCGCGCGTTTTGGTGGGGCCGTAGTAGCCCTTGCCGCCGCGTGGGCGACGCTCGACGGTGAGCAGTCCTTTCTCCACCATGCGGCTGAGAGTGACGGCGATTGTCGAGGGCGACTGCATCTCGCGCTTTTCCGCCTTGCGGGAAAAGTGCATCGCTTCGTAAACCTGAACCGACGATTGCGGCTCTCCCGCATCCCAAATCAAGCGAAGAATATCGCCTTCCAGTACGCCCAGTGATGGCACGTCATCTCCTCCTACTCCAATGTACTTCCTTCGTTTTTCGTTGCTCGTATCCACGCTAAAACCCGTCCTTTTGCCGCAGGGGACGATGCGGCTTTTGTTTTGCGCTATCTTGCTGGTTCCAAAAAACCTCAGTGGGGGATGTGCGCTGATTTGAGGGGCGCGCTGTGACCAATGCCGCCCGTAATGCACACGCACTCGTCAACCGATTATCCTACCTGATATTTCAGAATAATTACAAGCGCGTTCGCGGCGCAAACCGTCAAATCGAAGAAATATTGACGCTTTTTGACAGTTTAACACCTTATCCACCTGCTTATAACGCAAACAGGCGAGTTGAATGACCAATTATGGCTTTCAACCCGCCCGTTTAACAGTCAAACCCCTCAAATGTTCCACAACAATAGCCCATTTTACGGAGAAAACTCCGGTCAGCCTTTCAGCCCGGTGACCGCGATGCCCTGAATGAACTGTTTCTGCGTGAAGAAAAATAGGATCAGCACCGGCGCGATCACGATAGTCGAGGCGGCCATGAGCAGGTTCCACTGTGTGCCGCCATGCTGACTCTGGTAGAACTGCAAGCCCAGCGAAAGCGTAAACGTCCGCTGATCAATCAAATAGATGAGCGGGCCGAGAAAGTCATTCCAGGTCTGCATGAAATAGAACAGGGCCACGACGGACAGCGCCGGTTTCGAGAGCGGCAGGATAACCTGTCGGAAAATGGCCCATTCCGAGCAGCCGTCAATGCGCGCCGCCTCGGAAAGCTCAAACGGGAGGGTGCGGAAAAACTGGCGCAGCAGGAAGATGTTGAACGCGCTGCCGAACCAGGCCGGAACCCAGAGCGGGCGAAACGTCCCGATCCAGCCCAGGTTGCGAAACAGGCCGTAGATGGGAACCATGATGACCGGGAACGGAATCATCATCGTGGCGAGCGTGATCGCAAAGGCGAGGTCGCGGCCCGGCCAGCGCAGGCGCGCGAACGAATACGCGACGAGCGCGTTCGATACGACGGTTCCCGCCACGCCCAGGACGCATAAAATCAGCGTGTTGCGGCCATACAGCAGAAATGGGATGTAGCCCAACTGGTCGCTGCCGTACATGAAGGCGTCGCGGTAATTATGCCACTGCACGTGCGAGGGAATCCACGTCGGCGGCTGCTGCATCGTCTCGCCAATTGGCTTGAGCGAGGTGGAAACCAGCCACGCAAGGGGAAAAATGAAAATCAGCGACATCGCAATCAGGACAAGATGCGTGAGCGCGTTCTTGCCCCCGTCGCGTCGCGTAAAAGCGGAAATCAATCGGAGCCTCCGAGCGTAGTTAGTCGAACCGCGCGAACGACATAATGTTGAAAAACGGGCGAGGGGTCACGAGCCGCCATAATAAACGTGGCGGTTCGAGATTTTTATCGAGACCATCGTCAGGGTCAGGATAATCAGGAACATGATCCAGCCCATCGCGCAGGCGTAGCCCATCTTGTGATACAGAAAGGCGTTGTCGAACAGGTACGAGGTGTAAAAATAGGTCGAGCGCGCGGGCGTGCCGCCGGGGAACATGATGTACGGCACGGTGAAGACCTGCAAGGTTCCGATGATGCCCATGATCAGGTTGAAGAGAATCACGGGCGACAGCATGGGCAGCGTGACGTGCCGGGTGCGCGCCCACCAGCCTGCGCCGTCCAAATCCGCCGCCTCGTAGAGGGGAACCGGAACGTCCTGCAAACCCGCCAGATAAATCACGACCGCGTTGCCCGAACCCCAGACCGCCATCAGCGCGAGGGCCGGTTTTGTCCACTGCGGATTGCCGAGCCAGTCCGGACCGTTGACGTGGAATTTGGAGCGCAGAATTTCGTTCAGCACGCCATGCTCGCCGTTGAAAACCCATAGCCACAAAACGGCGAGCGAGGCGGCGGGAACCAGCGACGGGATGAAGAAAATGGTGCGATACCAGCTCATGCCACGCACTTTGGCGTTGAGCAGCAGGGCGAGCGACAGGGCGAGGATCAAGCCGAGCGGGAGGGCCATGAGCGCGTAGCTGGCCGTGTTCGTCAAGGCCCGCCAGAAAACCGTGTCGTTCCACAGCCCGCGATAATTGTCCGCTCCGACCCAGACGGCGGGCCGCAGCACGGAATAATCGCAAAAACTGTAGTAAATGGAGGCCATCAGCGGATACAGCAAAAACACGCTGAACCCGATCAGCCAGGGGGAAGCGAACAGCAGGGCCGTCAAAGTTTCACGTTGTCGGGCTTTCACGGCTGTTTTCCTCCCAGGGCATCGCGCGCCGACGCGGACGAGATGCCGCCCATCGCGGCTTTTCGCATTCGCAGGCGTTCCAGGTATTCGTCGAGTTTGGGCTGCATTCGCGCCTGCACCGCGTCCAGCGCTTCTTTGGGCGTTTGCTTCATGAGGGCGATTTCGTCGAAAGCGTTGACCATCTCGTCGCGGTATTCCGGCCAGATTCCGACTTTCGGCGGCGGGGTCGTGTTGGGACTTTTCGACAGGTCGGTGAACAGGCGGATGAAAGGGTTGGCGTGCCGCTTCCAAAAGTTGTCGCTGACCGCGATCAGGGGCGAATTTTTCTGCTGCTCCAGGCACAGCTGCTCCATGCCCTTTTGCGACTGCACGAAGCGGATAAACTCGAACGCCTCGTCGGGATGCTTCGCGCCGCGCGGAATCACGAGAACGTCTTCATCCACGAACGTCTGGTTGGCAAGATCGGGGCGATTGGCGGGATGCGGAAAGGGGGCCGCCACCCATTTGATTTCGGGCGCGTATTTCGAGATGTAATTGTACATCCAGACGCCCTGCAGCTCCATTGCCACTTTGCTGGACAGGAAAGCGTTTTGCGGTGAGGAGAAGTTGCCGAAGCCGGAGCGGAACGTTTGCAGCTCGGTCGCGCCGTATTTCTTCGAGAACGCCTGCACCCACTCGAACCCGCGCACGTTTTCCGGCGAGTTGGCGGTGATTTTGTCTTTGCCGTTCCACAGACGGCCTCCGAAGAGGCTGCCCCACCCCCAGTTCCACCAGCCCGGCTCGGCAGGCATGAACCCGGCCACGCCAATATGTCCGTTGGGCAGTCGGGTCGTGATTTTCGCCACGTCCGCGTCCATCTCTTCCAGGGTTTGCGGCGGATGTTTCGGGTCCAGACCGGCCTGGGCGAACAGGGCCGTGTTGTAGTGCAGGGCGGTCGAGGCGGGCGTGCTGGGCAGGCAGTACACGTGGCCGTTGTAATATCCAATACCCCAGTAAGCCGGAATATACTGCGACTCCTGAATACCGGCCTTGCGGCAATAGTCGTCGAGCGGAATGACAGCCAGGTCGTCGGCGTACTGCGCCACGTTCGGGCCGTACAGACCGGCGACGTCGGGCGGCACGCCCCCCGCGACCGCAAGGAGCGTCTTATCCTGAATGCCGCTGATGGTCAGCAAGTCCACATGAACGCGGTTTTGCGACTTATTGAAGGTATCCACGACGTCGCGCATCGCGTCGCCCTCGAAGCCCGTCCACTTCTCCCAGTAGGTGACGTGAACCGGCCCGCTTGGACGCGGAACGGCGGTAATCCGCTCGCTGTACCAGATGGTCAGCAGGACGGCCAGCGCCGTCAGCGGAAACAAGAATTGACGACCAGACATAGACACCTCGCCACGCTTTTTCTTTTATATTCTCATGTTATGCAGGCGACCTATTCGCTTCGCAACCGGGCGAGGCCGGGAGTTGAAAACTCCCGGCAACAAAGTGCAAGCGTCCTACGGACGCGGACTGGCGTCGTTTCAACGCTTGCCCTTTTCTCGCAGCCTGATGTGTTGTCGCGCGTTTCTGGCGTGAGCGAATTGCGCGTCCGCAGGACGCCTGTTTTTTGTTGCCGGGGGTTTTTAACCTCCGGCAGTTCCTGCCAAGATTTTTCGACTCCCGGCAGGTTCCGACGAACTGACCGCCTGCATCGGGGGAGTTCTATTTTTTATTTTTGCCGCAGCTCGAAGATTTCCCAGCCATGCGCGGGAACAGTAATATCAGTCAACTGGAACGCGCCGTCGTGCGCGGTGAATTGGGCTGCGCTGTTGTCTTTGAGGCGCGTGACAGCGAGCGCGGCAAAATTCATTCGCACGAAATAGTCGCCGGGATTGATCGTTACCGTCGCCTTGTCGGGCTGATCGCCGGAATTCCACAGGCAAAGATACCCGTAGCGGCCCTGCAAAACGTTTCGCAAATGCAGCGCGCCGTCCAGATGCGATGCCGGCGCTGCGCCGGCGAGATTGGGCGTCGGCGCGTTTGCGCCGCCCGCTCCCTTGCTGCCGCGCGCGTTCGAGTTCGACGGCCTGCCGAGCGCGCCAAGAGGCTGTGCGTAAGCCAGCCAGTCGCGATTGGCGTCGTGCCAGGCGACCCACTTCTGAACCAGAGCGCGCTCGCCCGCCGTCATTTGGTCGAGTCTGCCGCGCAGTTCCAGGTTCCCGGCCAGCGCCGCCGCGCTCGTCAGGGCGTATTCCAGAGCGTCTGGCGCACGCGAAGCGGAGTCGGACGGCGCGTGACACGGCGCGCTTGCCGCTAGCGTGAACGGCGGTCGTGTCCAAATTTGATTGTACAGCGCGGCGCGGGTTTGATCGGCGTTGGCATACAGGGCGGCGTCAGACGAACCATTCGCCGCCGCGCTTGATTCCAAATTTGCCGGTTCGTTTTCATCCTGCCACGCGGTCGTTTCCGGCCCCTCCGTATCTATTAGGTTCAGGACAAAGGCCGGATCGAGCGTTCGCATCTTCTCGCAAAACGCCGCCCAATGCTCGCTCTGGCTGGCAAGCGCGTGCGCGACCGGGTGATCGTGGGTCGGAGCCACGCAGTCGGATTCAAACAAATTCCCGCCGAATTCGAGATACGAGACCGTCAACTCGCGGCACAAGTCGTGCAGGGACTGCGCGTAATTTTCTTCCCAGCCGTCGGAAAAACACATTCCGATCGCGCCGTCTTCCCCGCTCTGCCCGGCCCGCCGCCCATCTGCCTTTTGCACCAGCCATTCGGGATGCTCGATGGCGGTCTGCGACTTTTCCGATACGGCAATCGGGGCCGTCCACAGCCCGAAGCGCATTCCTCGCTCGCGCGCCAAAATAGAGATTGGCAGCAACCCGGCGTGAAATCGGCTGCGATCCACCACCCAGTCTCCGAACCGCCCCGTGTTGGGCGTGGCATTGCGCTGCCAGCCGTCTTCCAGCGCAAACACTTTCGCGCCCAGGTCGGCGGCGAGCGGAATCATCCTCTCGCATGTGGCCGCGTTCAAGTCGAATTTGGCGTCAGGAGCGTCTCCTGCATCCTTCTCGGCGCGGCCC
>JBBRNU010000262.1:0-6620 GCA_038230115.1 Chthonomonadales bacterium
GAACGCGCGGCAAACCCGGCCACTTCCACTTGCAGCGGGCGCGCTTCCGTGCGATGATGGTTCACGGCGAAGATGACGAGTTTCTTGTCGCCTTCGGACAATGCGGCGAGAACGTCCACGTCCGGCACGTTCGCGACGGCGGGCAGACCGCCGCGCTGCGGAACGTCGCCGCCCGGCCCGACCGTCATGGTTTCGATAGGCGTGCGCGGGCGGGCTTCGGCGTACAGCGTCTGCGTCCAATACTGCGGGTCTACGATCACTACGCCATCCGGCTTCTTGATGCCGCCGCCGTGCAGCAGCGCGGTCATGTTGGCGAGCGTGACCCAATCGGCGTTTCGCATCAGAGCGTTCAATTGCAGGGCGTTGAAAATCGCTCCGGCGAGAACATCGTGGTTCGGGCCGCTCTGCCACTTGTCCCCGCCGATGATGATGCCCCACTCCGTCGGCGCGATCTTGGTGCGCGCGTTGGGGCCTTCGATGTCGCTGATCAGGCGGGCCAAATCAGGCAGAACAGTATCACCCAAATAGGTCGGAACGGCCATCGCGCTTTCGTACTGCTCGGCATACGTGGCCCCGCCCAGGCCGCCAGGCAGCGCGACCAGAGGGTGAATGGAAAGATAATCGGGAGCCTGCCCGCCGTTCGCAAGCGCCGCCTGCAAAACGCGCGCGTTCCAATCGCGATTGCGCTGCAGGCCGTCGCCCACGAACTCATCGCCCTTGCCGGTCGCGATGAGCCGCAGGTTCGGGTCGGCCTGGAGCATGGCGTCTCGGAAGCGCACGAAGCGCGCGGCATTGCCTTTTGCGTCGGTATGCCCGATCTGCCAGCCGCCGTACAGTTCGTTGCCGACCTCCCACAGCCGCACATTGTAGGGGCCGGGGTTGCCGTTCGCCTGCCGTAGTTTCGCCATGTCGTCGGCATTGGCCTTGCCGTTGCAATAGCGCACCCAGGCGGCGGCGTTTTCCGGCGTCCCGTCGCCCGCGTTCACCGTGAGTTGGGGCTGCGCGCCGACCTCGCGGCTGAATTTCAGAAACTCGTCCACGCCGAAATGATTGGGTTCCACGCCCCCCCAGGCCATATTGCGCCGGGTCGGACGGTCGGCGCGCGGGCCGATGCCGTCCCGCCAATCGTAGCCGCTGGCGAAGTTGCCGCCGGGCCAGCGCAAAACCGGGATTTTCTCGGCTTCGGCGCGCTGTAAAACGTCGGCGTCCACGCCCTCGCGATTGTCGTCCGGCGTCAATTCGACCTGATCCACGTCTATGGCTGGCCCGCTCAGATAGGTCAATTGAAATACGGCGGCCTCGCCCTTCGCCAGCAGTCCGGCGGGAACCGTCCAGTGCAGGCGGAAGACGCGCCAGTCTTTCGCGGTTACGGTCAAGTCCGTCTGAGGAAAAGCGGTCGTTTTGCTGTTTTCCGTCAATGCCACGCCCGCCGCTCCGCTCTGTCGCGCGAGAGACGCGCGCAGTTTCGCTTTGCCCATTGGGGCGCGGGCGGCGAAGGCGAGCGTATAGCCCCGCGTTCGGTGAACCGGCAGATACACGGTCTGCGTCAGACTGCCCGGCGATAGCAGCCCTGGCGCATGATTGCCGCCTTCCGACGCGGCGACCAGCCGAACCGAGCGCGGCGAGCGGTAGCCTTCCATCTGCCAGGTCGCGGTTCCGATCAGATTCCATTCCGGCAGCCCGGCCTCCCCGTCCTCGACCGACTCCAGGTTCGGGTTGAGCAGGGTTTGCGCCCAGAGCGCGCTGTAAATGGAGCCGCCCAGATGCTCGATGAAGTTGCCGAACACGTTCGGGTCAATGGCGGCGACGGCCCGATGCCCGGCGTCAATGCGAACCAGCGTCCGCTTGTCGGGCGTTTTGTCGTCGCGCTGGTAGCGATAAAGGGCGCGCACCGAGTCGGTCGCGGGCTTTTGGGCGTGGGCGGCGGTGCGTGTCAGGGCCAGGGCTGCTAGGCAGCCGGTCAGGAAACCGATTTTTTTCAGCAATTCTGATCCTTGCTTTCAGATTTTTCAGAAATTGCCCCCCTCTTAGCCCTCACCTTCGCAAGGGAAGGAAACGATTTTGTTCCTCCCCCTTACGAAGGGGGAGGCTAGGAGGGGGGCAAAGCAACCCGATTTTTCAGGCGTCGGAGCGCGCCGGAAGCAGCGCGGCGTGCAGGGCGTCATGGACGTTGGCGACGCCGACGGTTTGCAGTCCGGGAATCTTGGGCAGTTTCGCGGTATTATGCCGCGAAATCACGGCTTTGGTAAAGCCCTGCCGCGCTGCCTCGCGCAGCCGCTTCTCGATTTGCGAGACCGCCCGCACCTCGCCCGCCAGCCCGACCTCGCCCAGCGCGATCGTCGTCGGATGCACGGGCTGCTCGCGAAAATTCGAGGCGACGGCTAATGCGGTCGCCAAATCCGACGCGGGTTCCATGATGCGAATGCCGCCCACGACATTGACGTAAACGTCCTGCTCGGCGATTTTCAGCCCGACCCGCTTTTCCAGCACGGCCAGAATCATGTTGACCCGGTTCGGGTCCATGCCAGTTACGGTTCGGCGCGGGCTGGCAAGGTTGGAGCGGGCCACCAGCGCCTGCACTTCGACCAGTAGGGCGCGCGACCCCTCCAGCGTACTCGCGACCGCCGACCCGGTTCCGCCCTCGGAGCGCTCGGAAAGCAGGACGGCGGACGGGTTGTCTACGCCGATCAAGCCGGTCTCGTGCATCTCGAAAATGCCCAATTCGTCCGTTGAGCCGAAGCGGTTCTTGGCGGCGCGCAGGAGACGGTAAGCGTGATGCCGGTCGCCCTCGAAATACAGCACGGTGTCCACGATGTGTTCCAGAGCGCGCGGCCCGGCCAGACTGCCCTCTTTCGTGACGTGACCGATGAGAACGATGGGAACGCCGACGGTTTTGGCGAAGCGAGCCAGATGCGTGGCGCAGGCGCGCACCTGACTGACGGTTCCGGGCGCGGATTCGAGCGTCGAGTCGGTCATTGTCTGAATGCTGTCAATCACGGCGAGCGCGGGCCGAACCGTATCCAGATGATGCAGAATAATGCCGATTTCGGTTTCGACCATGACGAGGAAACCGGGCGACTCGGCCCCCAGCCGCGCGCTGCGAAGCCGAATTTGCTGCGCGCTCTCCTCGCCCGATACATATAGCGCCTGCCCCTCTCGCCCAATCGCGTGAACGACCTGCGTGAGAAGCGTGGACTTGCCGATGCCGGGATCGCCCCCGACCAGCATCACGCCGCCCGGAACGATGCCGCCGCCCAGCACGCGGTCGAACTCGCCGATGGCTGTAGAAAGCCGTTCCTGCTCGGCCATCTCGACCTGCGTGATTGGAATGGGGGCGCCGCTGCCGCCCGGCACGATCGCCCGACTGCCGCCCGCCCCGTCCCCGAACCCGCCCGCGCTCGCTTTGCTGCCAAACCCGCCGCCTGCGCTCGGCTTGCCAATCGCGCCCGCCTTCTCCTTGACGGAAACTTCCTCGACAAACGAGTCCCACGCCTCGCACTCCGGGCAGCGCCCCACCCAGCGCGGCGACTCATGCCCGCAGCTCTGGCAGATGAATTTTGTTTGTAATCGCGCCATGTTTCTCTTCGGCTTCTCTTGTGGTTTCTGTCAAGACGCGCGCCGTTCAAGCCTGCTCGCTTGGCACGCGGCGTAGAGCGACCGGGTTGGAACCTCACGCTGAAGGGGACGAACGGGAATAAATCCCCGTTCTAAAACGCCAGCCCTCCTTCGAGGGCTAAATGCCAATGCCGAAGGCCAGAGCGCGTTCCATGTCCTCAACCCGCGAAGGCAGACGAGCCAGAGCGCGTCTTTAGCCCGCGCAGGCGGGCTGGCGTTTCAGAACGGGGATTTATTCCCGTTCGCCGTGTTTCACACATGGCAGGCTCCTTTACGCCTTCTCTTTGTCTTTGTTCTCGACTTTGCGGGCCAGAATGCGGATCGGCGTGCCTTCGAGCGGGTACTTCAGGCGCAGCTGGTTTTCCAGATAGCGCTTGTACGAAAAATGCATCATGTCGCCATCGTTGCAGAACAAAACAATCGTCGGCGGCTGCACGCGGGGCATCGTGGCGTAATAGACTTTGAACTGACGGCCATGTTCCATGAGCGGGCGGCGCTCGGTCGCGTCGCGGATCAAGCGGTTCAGCTCGCCGGTCGGAATGCGGTGCGCGTGGTTTTGTGCCGCTGTCAGCGCGGTTTCGATGGCGTAGCGGACGCCGAAGCGCTCCAGCGCCGACACGAATACGAGCGGCGCATATTCCAGAAACGGGCAGTCTTTGCGAAAGGCTTCCGTGAACTTCTCGATTTTGTCCCGGCTAGCGTGCCGCTGACGGCCTTTTTCATAGACCACGTTCGGGTCTACCAAATCCCACTTGTTGACGACGATGATGCAGGCGCGGCCCGCCTCCTGCGCCATGCCCGCCACGCGCTTGTCGCCGTCCAGCACGCCCGCCTGCGCGTCAATCACGACCATGCCGACGTTGCTGCGCTCCAGGGCGGCCTGCGCCCGCATCACCATGTAGTACTCGACCGTCCCCTGAATTTTGCCGCTGCGCCGAATCCCCGCCGTGTCCAGCAATACCAGTTTTTGCCCGTCCCACTCGAATTTCGTGTCAATCGTGTCCCGCGTTGTACCGGGTATCGGGCTAACGATGACGCGCTCCTCGCCCAAAATAGAGTTCAGCAGCGACGACTTGCCGACGTTCGGACGCCCGATAATCGCGAGCCGGGTCGCGTCCTCGTCGTCTTCGTTCTCGTCGAAGTCGGCGGGAAACAGTTTTACGACCACGTCGAGCAGGTCGGCGACGCCCTGCCCATGCACGGCGGAAACGGTGTGGATTTCGCCCAGCCCTAAAGCGTAAAACTCCGCCGCGTCCATTTGCAGGCGGGGGTTATCGGTCTTGTTGACGACGAGCAGGACGGGGCGTTTCGAGGGACGCAGAGCGTCGGCGATGTCCTGATCCGTGCTGGTCATTCCGTCGGCGGCGTCCACGACGAAAAGGATTACCTCGGCCTCTTCCATCGCGATTTCGGCCTGCGTGCGAACCTGAATCGCGAGCGGGTCGGTCTCGTTGAGAATAATGCCGCCGGTGTCAATGACGGTAAATTCCTGACCGCGCCACTCGACGTTGTGATACAGGCGGTCGCGCGTGATGCCGGGCGTGTCTTCGACGATGGCGACGCGGTGACCGATCAGGCGATTGAATAAGGTAGATTTGCCGACGTTGGGCCTGCCAACGACGGCGACCAGGGGACGGGACATGGGCGGACTCCATTTTCTGCCCCGTCGCGCACGCGGAAATAAAAAACGCGAGGTCAGAGCGGGGGCGTACAAAAGCGGCGCGAGGGCCGCATGAATTGGGTGAACAATTTGAGTGTTTGCTTCACGGTTGTTTGATGATAAGGTTTCGAGGTTACTTTTCGGGTTACATCGGCTTTGCGTTCTTGGCATCGGGCTTCGGACAGCGCCCGCATTGGGCGGTTTTGCGGTTCACGGCGCTTTTGATTGTACCACCTGCGGTTCCCCTCGTCAATATGCCCGCTTCGGCGCAGGGACGGCGCGCTTTCGGTTACGCTCGCGCCGCGCCCGCTATCCCTGCGTTTTCGCGCGAACGGCTTCTCCTTTCCTGAAACTGGTACTTCGACGGATACGCGGCTGCGACGCGCAAACCGTTAATTATCCCGTTCGCGCAGTGTGCATTCAGGAGGAATGGGAGAAGACAATGATTTCTATACAGGAAGCAAAGGAATTAGTCGGCAAAGTATGTGCGATCCGATGGAACGACCGCGCCGGTAAAGAGCATCTGGTCGTCTCGAAAATTTATGACGCGACGTTTGTGCCACTGTACGGCGGGTATCTGGTGACGGACGTGGACGACATTCGCCTGGATCGCGTGTGCAGCGTAGCCCTGCAAGAGAGCGAAGCGGCGGTCGTGACGGCGGCTCCCGAACATGTCGCGGCCTGAACGCATTCGGGCCAGAGTCGTTATGGGCGAACAGAGGCTGAGGTTGGGCCGCGATTGAATACTGCCTAAGGCGAGATGGAAATGACGGGTCGAGACCGGGTTGGCGGCGCGTAAACGTCGAACGACGAAACGGTGACAAACGATTATACTTGAAATGACGATGCAGATGGATTCGTATTCGCGCAGTCTGTGAATCTTCCAGCGCGTTTTGGGCTTGACGACAGGTATTGAAAAGATTTGTTCAGGGAAGGCGAAGGGCGGGCGCGGGCGGGATTTCCCCTGTTGGAAGTCGAAGCCAGGCGAAATCGGCGGCGGTCGGCATAAGGGAGAGCAATCGGAGCATGAACAGAACAGGCCCGCGTTTCCGCTGCAGGAGAGCGCTGCAAGGAAAACGCGGGCCGTTGGGGTTCGTTGCAAGGCTGCGAACAATCGGATTAGTCGTCGCCGGTCTGGGTATAGTTGTTGGCGAGAATGGACAGGTCTATGTTATCCACGCTGTGGTCGCCGTTGAAGTCGGCGCGGGCGTCGAAGTTCGCGTCGCCCTGAACCGACGCATATGCCGAGGCCAGGAGACCCAGGTCGAGGTTGTCCACGCTGTTGTCGTCGTTGGCGTCGCCGCCCAGGAGCGTGACGTTGGCGTTCGTGACGTTGCCCGCCGTC
>JBBRNU010000263.1:0-6616 GCA_038230115.1 Chthonomonadales bacterium
CGCCAAAAAATAACAGGGTGACGATAACGGCGCATACAACGAGCAGCGGCAGCCAATACCGACGTATCGGCCCGCCCGTCGCCCTGACATGAGGTTTTTTATCCTCTGATTTTGTGATGCTGACCATCTTGGAATTGCCTTGCAATAAACCCGTCTTTGGGTCGTGAAACCTGGCAGCGTACCATCAGGTTCGATTCCGCCGACTTAATTTTTCGATGCGAAGTTAAAAGAACGCTTGCTGAATGCGGGCGTCAACCGTTAGCAAATATAGGGCTGCGTTAGAATCCGGCCTTCGAGCGCAATATCCTGCCCGAAGCGCCGCAGCGTCAATCGTCCCAAAGAAATACCGTCCGCGATAGTCGCCGCGCCCTCGCCTTCGACCGGCGTTCGCGCGTCCCGCCCGCCGATGATCTTGGGCGCGAGAAAAAACAGGACTTTATGCGCCAGCCCCTGCGCCAGCAGCGCGGCGTGCAGTTCGCCGCCGCCCTCGACAAAAACGCTGTTGATTTCGCGCGCCGCCAGATACGCGCGCAGCGCGGTCAGATCAACGCGACCTTCCGCCGTTTCGGGAAACCGCTTTACTTCGACGCCCGGCAGTCGCAAATTGTTCTCTTGCGCGAAATCGGCGCGCGACGTCGTGGCGATGAGCAGAGGCTGTCGCTCCGGAGCGGCCAGAGCCAGTTGAACCGCTCGCGCAGTCGGCGGCGTGCGAAGGCGGCTGTCCACGATGATGCGAAGCGGCTGCCGCGCCAGATCGAGGCCCGGCAGCCGCGCCGTCAATTGCGCGTCGTCGGCCAGGAGCGTGCCGATGCCTGCCATCACCGCGCCGCTTCGCGCCCGGAGCCGATGCACGTAAGCCCGCGCGCCGGGGCCGGTAATCCATTTCGAGTCGCCCAGGCGCGTGGCGATTTTGCCGTCGAGGGAAAGCGCGGCTTTGAGCGTGACCAAGGGCGTTCCGGTCGCGTGGTAATGAAAGAACGCCTCGTTGACTTTGCGCGCCCGGACTTCCGCCAGACCAACCTCGACCGCGATGCCCGCCTGCCGCAGCTTCGCCAGCCCCGCGCCTCCGACGCGCGGATTATCGTCCGGCGTGGCAGCGACGACGCGCGCGACTCCCGCCGCGATCAGGGCGTCGGCGCAGGGCGGCGTGCGTCCCCAGTGACTGCACGGCTCCAGGGTCACGTAGGCGGTCGCGCCCGCCGCCGCGTCGCCCGCCGCGCGCAGGGCCATCGCTTCGGCATGGGCCTGACCGAGCGGCTGCGTCCAGCCTTCGCCAACCACAACCCCGTTTTTTACCAGGACGCAGCCGACTTGCGGATTGGGGGCCGTGCCGTAAGCGCGTTCCGCCAATCGCAGCGCGCGTCGCATCCAGCCCGCGTCCTCTAGGTTCCCGAAAGCCAACTCACCTAACCCCCCGGCCCCTTCCCCACCGGGGAAGGGGCCGGGGGGTTAGGTGAACCTTCTCACCCGTCCCTGCCGTCCTTTTCGCGCTGCATCCGAACGGCGGCTTCGTTCCAGAGCGCGCGACGCTCGTGGAGATAGTTTTGCGACACTTCGCGCAGGTCGAGCCACGCTACGAATAGGGCCGCGACAATCAGCAGCCCGCAAACGCTCCAATAAGCATAAAGAAAAATCACCTTGACGAGCAGGGCTTTGCGGGCGCGCTCCAGGGGACGCGCGCTTGCTCCTGCCCCCGACGCGCTTGCGCCGACATTCACGCTTGCGCCGACATTGGAAGCAGGCGGCAGCGTGGAAAGGCGCGAACTTTGTCTGGCCCGGTCGCGGCTCCGCTCGTAGGAAGCGCGGGCGGTTCGCAGGGAAGGCATCAGGCTGAAATAGCCGTACAGCGTCAGACCCGCAATCGCCGCCAGCAGCAAGAGGCCGATGGTTCGCAGGCGGCGGGAGCGGGGTGAAATCATGCTCCGATAGGGAGAAGGCGCGGTGGACATGGCTTACTCCGGTCGGAATGCCGCCTCGCGCAAAGCGCGAATGCCCGCTGTGACCCCGGCGGCATGGCCGTAAATCGAGGTTCCCGCAACCAATGCGGTTGCGCCCGCCTGCGTGACCAGAGGCGTGGTTTCGACCGCAATGCCGCCGTCCACTTCGAGATGGATGGGGTGCGAGACTAAGGCGATCATGTCGCGGACACGGGAAATCTTAGGCAGCATGGTGGGGAGAAACGTCTGCCCGCCAAATCCGGGGTTTACCGTCATCACCAAAATCAAGTCTACGTCTTCTAGTATATACTCTAAGACGCTCTCATGGGTCGCCGGATTCAGGGCGACCCCCGCTTTGGCCCCAGATTTGCGAATTAGCGCGAGTGTCCGCTGTAGATGCGTGCAGGCCTCGACCTGAACCGTGACGCCGTTCGCGCCCGCCTCGACGAACGCCTCGACGTAGCGCTCCGGCTGCACGATCATCAGATGCGTGTCGAAAAAGGCGTTGGAAACCGGGCGCAGAGCGCGCAGGGCGGACGGCCCCATCGAGATATTCGGGACGAACATCCCGTCCATCACGTCGAAATGCAGAAATTCCGCGCCGCCCAAATGCGCCTCGCGCGCCGCCTGCGCCAGGTTTCCGAAGTCCGAGGCCAGCAGCGAAGGCGCGATTACCAGCGAGTCGGCCCGGCTCATTGCACGCGCTCCTTCAACGTCTTCTGCGGGTCGAAGCGTTTTTCCCACTTCATGACATTGTTGTAATAAATTCGCAGGGTGATCTTGCGGCCCTGATAGCTGAACGAAATCGGGATGCGCTCGCCCTCGTTGTGCGGCTCGTCAATCACGGGAACTTGGTCGTGCCAGCCCTGCGCGTCTTTGTAAACGATTTTCACCTGCCGCACGCCCATGCCGTCGCGCGGAATGTCAATGCTGCGGTCGAACGTGCGGTCGGGTTCGGGCGCGGGCGTATCAACGGGATTGGCGCTGTTTGCGTCCACGCTGCCCGCGTCGGTTGCAGCGCTATTGTCCCCGTTGGACGTGTTGTCGGCGGCGTTGGGGTCGGTCGGCGGCAGGTCGCCCGAATTACCGCCGTTGTCGGAACTGGCGTATTCCGGCTTGGGGCCGTCGCTGATAACCAGATCAACGGCCGTGTCATGAAATACGCGCTTCTTGTACGAAACGTTCTGCCGAACCACCAGGTTGGTCGCCACCCGGTCGCTGTATTCGGTCGTGACGGCTCCGACGGTCAGGCCCGCGTCCTTGAGCCGCTGTTCGGCTTCTTCCTTGACAAGATTGGCGACATTCGGCACGTTGACGTAAGCCGGGCCTTTACTGTACCAGACGTTGATCGCGTGGTTGGGCCGGATCGGGGCGTTACGTTCCAGGTCGGCTTTGTACACGATGTCTTTGGGCTTGTCGGTATATTCGGCGTGTTCGATCAAGCGCGCCTTGACGCGCATGGCGACCTGGCGCACTTCGGCGATGGGCTTGCCGACGATTTGCGGGGCGGGAACCGGCTTGGGCAGCCCGAAATTCGACATCCACAGCCCGGCCAGCCCGATCATGCATACTAAAATCAGCGCGGTCACGGCGGCAATCGCCACTTTGATGTAAATCGAGACGCGCTCGCTTTCCTCGCGCAGGCGGTTTTTGGCGGTCATGGCGTCGGTGACAGGGTAACTGGCGGCGGCTACGCTGGCGACCGGCTCCGGCGGGCGGACAGGCGCGGCTTTCGCCCCGGAAGCGGGCGGCGCGACGGGCGCGACGTCGGTTTCGATGGTCGGCGACCAGGAAAGCGGCTTGCCGAAGCGCAGAGCGTCGCGCACCGCCTTAAGGTCGTTGAGCAGGTCGGCAGCGGCCCGGTAGCGCAGTTCGGGCCGTTTTTGCAGGCACTTCAGCGCGATGCCCTCGACGGAGCGCGGCACGCCGGGATTGATGGCGCGCGGGGAGGGGATCGGGGCGAAAGCGTGCTGATCGGCGATGGCTTCCGGCGTGTCGCCTGCATACGGCGGCGTGCCGGTCAGCATCTCGTACAGGATGGCTCCCAGGGCGTAAATATCGCCCCCGGCGGTTCCTGCTTGTTTCGTCGAGAGTTCAGGGGCGTGGTAGGGCGCGGACAGGCGCAGCGTATCCAGCTGGGCCTGGGGCGAGCGGGCAATCGCGGGCTGTACGCCGAAGTCCGTCACCTTCAGCGTTCCTTCCGGGCTGATGATGATGTTTTGGGGCCGCAGGTCGCCGTGCATCTGCCCCAGACTGTGGGCGTAGTGAAGGGCTTCGGCAATCGCGCAGGCGAAATCAACCGCGACCGAAAGCGTGAAGGGGGCGATACGCCGAATGCGCTCTTTCAAGTTGATGCCGCGCACGAACTCGGCGAGGGCGAACGATTGGCCGTCCTCCTCGCCCCATTCCTCGAAGCGCGCGATGTTGGGGTGAGACAGGGAAGACGCGGCGGTAAGCCCGCTTTGCAGCGCGGCCAGATACACGGGGTCGGCGTTGTAGGCCGCCTGTACGGTTTTCAGGGCGAGAACGCGGCTGGAAACTTTGTCGCGGGCCTTGTAGACGACGAAAAGCGGGCTTTCGCCGATCTTTTCCAACACCTCGTAACGCTGATGCACCAGATGATTAATCACGTCGCTTCGCTCTCCGAGCCGGCGGGGATGCGCCCGGCGCAACACGCGCCTGCGCGCCACGAACCGCGCGCAGGGCCAGAACCGCCAGCGTCACTACCAGCAGCACGACATACAGGGGCAGTAAAAGCCCCTCGTCCAGACGCTCCAGCAGGTCGGGCGATAGCAGCCCGGTCGTCAGCAGCAGCGGCCCGCCGAGCCATCGCCCCGCGAACAGCGTCAGCCAGCAAAGCGCCAGAATGTGATTGGCGGCTTCCGGCAGAACGTCCGGGACGTCGGGCGGGCGGGCATCGGTCGGTCGGTTGTTCGGGTCGGGAGGCTGCATAGGTTTGGGTCAGGACGGCAGGCCGCGCTGCCAGTCCAGCGCGGCCTCTATGGCGGCGGCGGGAACGCCCTCGGCGACAAAGACCTCGCCGACGCGCCGCGCCAGGACAAACCGCAGACTGCCATCCAACGTCTTTTTGTCGCGCAGCGCCGCTTGCAGGAGGGCGTCGGTCGGCAGGTCGCCGGGCAGACGAACCGGCAGGCGCGCGGCCCGCAGGGTTTCGAGCAGCCGTGCGCTGACTTCCGGGGGCGTCGCGCCGATTTCCTCGCCGATGCGCGCGGCGGCTACCATGCCGACCGCGACCGCCTCGCCGTGTTTGTAGCGCCGATACTGTGTGACCGACTCCAGCGCGTGACCGATGGTGTGGCCGAAATTCAGGATGGCGCGCAGGTTCTGCTCGGTCTCGTCTAAGCCCACGACTTCGGCCTTGATTTCGCACGAGCGCGCGATGATCTCGCCAAGCGCGGTTTCGTCGCGGCGCAGCAAGTCCGACATCAGGGTGGTCGTCCGCTCGAAAAAAGCCTTATCGTAAATTATACCATACTTGACGACCTCGGCCAAACCGGCGCGCAGTTCGCGGAGCGGAAGCGTGTACAGCGTGCGCGGGTCAATCAAAACCGCGACCGGCTGATGAAACGCGCCGACCAGATTTTTGCCTTCCGGCAAATCCACGCCGGTCTTGCCGCCCACGCTCGCATCTACCTGCGCCAGAAGGGTCGTGGGAACCTGCGCGAAGCGCACGCCGCGCAGATACGTCGCCGCCGCGAACCCGACCAGATCGCCCGCCACGCCGCCGCCGACCGCCACGACCAGGCTGTTTCGATCCAATCCGGCGCGCAAAAACGCCTCATAAAGCCGCGCGACAGCGCGCAGGGTCTTGGCGCGCTCGCCCGAAGGAATCAAGAGCGTGGCGACCGTGAAGCCCTGCGCGCTCAATTGAGTTTCGAGGGGCGTGGCGTAGACGGTTTGCAGGCCGGGATGCGTGACGAGGACGATACGCCGCCCGACCGCCACCTGCGCCAAAATCTTTGCGGCCCGCCCGGAAGCCAGCAGGCCCGCCGCGATCTCGATAGTATAACTACGCGCGCCCAGCGAAACCGGAACGCTGTGCATGATTTCTTTTATCCTGTCGCTCTCTTTGCCACGCAAGCCCGCTCGCCTGGTATGCCCCTCGGCTTCCGGATTTTCAGTATTGGAACGGACGTTCATTCCTGTTCCAACGTTCCGTCCGACGACGTTTCCAACTGGAGATAGCGAGCCACCACCAGGCAGGCCGCTTCGTGCAGCGAAAGGCGGGTGGTGTCCACCTGCGCGTGAGCGGCTTGAGCGTAGCGCGGCGCGCGTTCGGCCAGTAATTCCAGCAGGCGGGCGCGCGGGTCGTCCAGGCCCGTCAGCAGCGGGCGTCCGGTTCGGCCCCGAACGCGCCGCCAGAGCGTTTCCGGCGCGGCGGTCAGCAGAATGACCGGCCCGCTGGCGCGCAGGCGGGCGACATTTTCCGGGTCGAGAACCGCTCCGCCCCCGGTTGCGAGAACTACATTGCTTTCCGCCGATAGTTCGGCGATGGCCTCGCGCTCCAGGCGGCGAAATTCCGCCTCGCCTGTCCTGGCGAAAAGGGCCGGGATGGTCTCGCCCGCCCGCGCTTCGATCCAGGCGTCGCTGTCGTGGAACGCATAGCCGAGCATCCGGGCGCACCGCGCGCCGACCGCGGATTTGCCGGTTCCCATGAA